>NZ_BOPD01000023.1:0-136159 GCF_016863575.1 Micromonospora sediminimaris | reverse complement strand
ATCAACGCAGTGCGCTGGGGCCTCAGGCCAGCACGCAGCGAAGCGGAGGGCGGGCATGAGCACTCTGGAGCGCCGATACCGGCACCTGCTGCGGGCGTACCCGCCGGACTACCGCCACGACCGCGGCGACGAGATCGTCGGGACGTACCTCGACCTGGCGGACCCACGCCGGCGCTGGCCCTCCCCCGCGGACGCCGCCGACCTCGTGCGCGGTGGCCTCCGCCAGCGGCTGCGGGCCGCCGGTGCCACCGACCTGATTCCCGGGGTACGCCTCGCGGCACTGCTCGCGCTGACCACCGCCGCCTTCCTGGCCGGCTTCTGGACACTCGTCGAGCAAAGCCCGCCACCGCCCGAGACGGGCGTGCCGGTGTTCGGCCCGTTCGCGTCGACCGGCCTCGTCGCGTGGCTCGCGTGGCTGGTGGTGGCGGTCCTCGTGCTCGTGGCACCGGGCCAACCGACTCGGCTGGCCCTCGCGGTGGCGGTGCTGGCCACCGTGGCGGTTCTCCTGGCGAGCCCGGCCGCAGGCCTGCCCAGACCTCCGCTGCTGGTGCTGGTGCCACAGGTCGCCCTCGGCGTGCTGGCGCTTACCGTCGACACCCACCTGCCGTTGCCGGCTCGGGCCTTGCCCATCACGGCGGTCGCCGGCGGTGGCATGACCGCCTACGTCCTCGGGCACAGCAACTACTGGGGCTCGTACCGGTGGACGTCCGAGCAGCTACTGCCGGCTGCCGGGGCGGTGTTGCTGGTGGTCGCGTTGCTGCTTGCCGTCGGGCTGGCCATGCGTCGGGACTGGCGGGGTGGCTGGGCGGTGATCGCCCTGCTCACCCCGGTCGGTCTACTCAGCGTGCACATCCTGGCCGGGGCGGTTGACGGCCTCGGCGGCGCTCCGCGTCCGACCTATCCGACCCTGGTCGGGGCCGCGCTCACGGTGGGGCTGCTCGGCCCGGCCGTGCTGCCGGCCGCCGTAGCCCTGCGCCGTCGCATCGGGAACAGCCCCGGGGAACCCTGTCCCACCTGTGGCGCCCGCCGCTGACCGGGCCCCGCCGCCGCTTAACCGCGCACGGAGGAGGGCTCGGCGGCTGTGGCAGTGCAGGTGCTTCACACCGGCGTGTCGAACAGCTTTGCTGCCACGCTTCGGCTGCGCAACCGCGCGCCTGAGGAGGAGCAGACGGGCGGATCAGTTACGACTCGGTGAGAATCCGGCAACGGCGCAGCGCCGTCGATCAGGGTGGGGTTGATCGCCAGGGCCGGCGGCGGGACAGGGACCAGAGGACCGTGGCGAGGACCAGTGCCGTCATCGCAATCGCGCCCGGAGCCTTGGTCAGCCGGGCCACATTGGTGCCGTCCGGCAGGGCGAGGAACGAGGCCAGCGCGCACGGCGCCACGAACCAGGCGGTCCGGGTCGCCACCACCGCGAGCAACGCCAGCGGCCAGGTGGCGTACCAGGGATGAAACACCGGCGCGAGCACCACAGTGGCCACCAACCCCACCCCCGCACCCCCGACCGGGTTGATCAAGAGGTTTTTGCCTTCGATTAGCGCTTGCTGCGGCGAAAACTTCTTGATCAACGCTTTGGGGTGGGGTTTGGGTGGGGGGTGGAGGGCGGAGAGGGTGCGGAGCCAGAGGAGGGGGAGCAGGGCGGCCAGGAGAAGCAGGGCGGCTGTGCGGGTTACCGGGACCGCGTCGGGGTGGCGGCCGAAGAGTTCACCGACGTAGTCGACGAGCATGCCGACGGCGGTCGGCGGCGAGGTCCACTGCACCGTGTCGCCGCTGCGGCCCAGCCCACCGAGCCAGCCGAGCCCGAGACCGGCCAGCCGCGAGAGGGCCAGCAGCCCGCCGACCGCCCCGACGGCCAGCACGCCACCGTCGCGCAGCAGCGTCCGCACGACGGGCCGGCCCCGCACGGTGACCAGCGCCGCGAACGGCAGCACCACCACGGCGGTCGCCTTCACCGACACCGCCAGACCGAGCAGCACCCCGGCGACCACGAGCACAACGACCGGGTGCAGCGATCCGAGCCGGCCCGGACGGCGGACCAGCATCAGTAGGGCGGGCAGGAGCAGGCCGAGCATCACCGCGTCGTTGTGCGCCCCGGCCACCAGGTGCACCCCGACCAGCGGGCAGGCCAGCAGCAGCCAGGTCGCCCGCCGGGGCGGTACGCCGGCTGCCCGGGCCAGGCCGGGCAGGCAGGCCGCCGCCGCCAGCACGCCCGCGAGCGCCAGCATCCGCAGCAGCAGCACCGTGCCGACCAGCCCACCGCCCAGCACCACGGCCAGCGCGGCGAGCAGCACGAAGAACGGCCCGTACGGGGCCGGGGTGTCCCGCCAGACCGGCGCGACCGCCTCCGCCCAGGGGCAGCCGGCCGCAGCCACGCCGATGGCGTACGGATCACCACCGTCGGCGTAGATCCAGCCCTGGCAGGCGTACGAATAGACGTCCCGGCTGCCCAGCGGGGCGGTGACCAGCAGCGGCAGCGTCCACCACCCAGCGGTGACGTACGCCCACCTGGTCGACGGCGCACCGTCGCGCAGTGCCCACCAGGCGCCCACCATGGCGGTCGTGCCGAGCAGCCACAACGTGACGGTCAGCGGTCCGCCGTCAGGGGCGGTGGTGGCATCGGGCAGCGCGCCGCCGAGGTACCCGACGACCGCCAGCAGCAGCGCCCCCACCAGTCCGGTGTACCGGGCGACCCGGTCCCGCGCGCCCACCGCCCGGGCATCGGGATCCCGCCCGCGTCCCCGATCGCACCCGGGACCCGGATCGCGCCGGTCGCCGGACGCGCAGCGGGGCTCGGGATGGGGACGGGCGCCGGGATCGGTCACCGGCGGTACCTCTCCTCAGGTGCGGGGTCCAGGGACGCCTCGCCGGAACTGGCCCAGGGGGTCCCCTCCGGGAAGACCCGCCCTAATCGGCAGGCACCGGTTGACGGGCCGCCGCCCGGGCCTCCTTCGCCGACCGTACCAAGCGGACCGTCACCACGATCACGAACAGCGTCATCAGCGGCGCACCTACCGTCTTGGTGTAGCGGGGCAGGCCGGTGCCGTCGGCCAGCACCAGGAACGCGGCGTACCCGGTCACCGCGCTGAACCACCAGGTGCGCTGCGCGGTGGCGGCGAGCAGCGCCAACGGCCAGAACCAGTACCAGGGGTGGAACAGCGGGGCGAGCGCCACCGTCGCGGTCAACGCCAGCGCGGCGTGCCAGAGCGGTTCCCGGTGGCGGGCCCGGAACCACAGCCACACCAGCAACGCCGCCAGCACCAGCACCGCGATGCCCCGGGTCACCGGCAACGCGTCGATGTGCAGGCCGAACGGCAGCACCAGGTAACCGACGGTCTGCCCGACGGCGGTCGACGGCGAGGTCCAGGCGACCACCTCGTTGCCGTGCGACAACCCGGTGATCCAACCGAGATCCAGCCCGGCGGCGAGGGTCACGCCGAACAGCGTGGCCACGGCACCGCCCACCACCGGCGTACCGTGGCGCAGCAGCGCGCGCAGCGAGAAGCCGCCGGTGATCGCGGCGAGCGCCGCGAACGGCACCACCACCAGCGCGGTCACCTTGATGCCGGCGGCCAGGCCAAGCACGACGCCGCCGGCCAGCAGCGGCCAGGGTCGCCCGGGGCGACTGACCACCACGGCCAGCCCGGCCACCATCAGCCCGACCATCAGCGCATCGTTGTGTACGCCGGAGATAAGGTGCACCCCGACCAGCGGACTGGCCAGGGCGAGCCAGAGGGCCCGGCCGGTCGGCACGCCGCACCGACGGGCCAGCACCGGCAGGCAGACCGCCGTGAGCACCACGCCGGCCACCGCGAGCACCCGGAACAGCGCGATACTGCCGATCAGGGAACCCGTCGCGGCGACCACCGCGCCGGCGAGCACCACGAACAGCGGACCGTACGGCGCCGGGGTGTCCCGCCAGATGTACGACATGGTGTCCAGCCACGGGCAGGGCAGCGTCGACACGCCGTACTCGTAGGGGCTGATGCCGTTGGCGTAGCTCGCCCCCTGGCACGCGTACGCGTAGGCGTCCCGGCTGCCCAGCGGCGGCGTGAACAGGAACGGCAGCGCCCACAGCCCGGCGGTGACCAGGGCCCACCGGGCCGACGGCACCCGGTCCCGCAGCGTCCACCAGGCCACCGCCATGGCCGCGGTGCCGAACAGCCACAGCCCGATGATCAGCGGCCCGTTCGGGCCCAGCCAGATCTTGACCGGGTTGGGTCGCAGATCACCGTCGGGCAGCGCACCGCCGAGGAACGCCGCCACGGCGAGCATGATCGATCCAGCCAGTCCGGTCCAGCGCACGAGGTGATGGGGCACGTCCGACATGCTGCCAGTACCGTGCGCCCGCTCCGGAGGTGGGCATCGCGCGCCGCCCCTGCCCGGCCCCCGCCCGCGCCCACCGGCAACCAACGCACCGGCGGCCGCCCACCCCAGCCGTCGAGCGCTGACCGTCAGCCGGGCGGGCAGTGGCCGGAGGGCCGCAGGCTGCTCGTGATCTCGAAGGTTCCCGCAGTTCGGGCCCGTACGATGACCCATTCGTCCGGGTCGGCGCTCAGGCACCCGTCTCCCGCCGACAGTGCCAGCCAACGGGACCAACGGACCCGGACGAGCACATCGGCGGGCGTGTCGACGGTGAATCGCACCCCCGCGTCGTCGGAGGTGACGAGCCGAGCCGGCGGGGAGACGAGTGGTGCCGGGTCGAGCACCTGGTACAGGCGCCACTGCCCGGGGCGGCCGACCTCCCGCAGGTACGGCTGGCCGGCCAGCACGAGCGTCGCCTCGTCCCGGCCGTACCGGTCGAGGGCCGCGTCCGGCGCGACGGCGACATAGCTGACGGCATTGCGGCGCAGCCATTCGCCGTACCGCCCGGCATCGAGACTGCCGTCGTAGAAGAGCGGGTTACGTCCCACGTCGACCTGCCGCTCCCAGCCCCGGGCCAGTGGCACGGCGGCGGCCACGAAGGCGCTCTCCCAGTGGTCCCGCAGCGGCACCACTTCGATCCGGCCCACCGGTGCCCGCCGCTCCAGGTCGTCCAGCAACGGCTCATGGAAGGCGGCGTACGCCGGTGCCGACCCCCGGCGGGCGATGTCGTTGGTCATCACCGGGGACTGCCACCAGAACAACGCGACTAGCAGTGCGGCCAGCCAGCGCCGGCCCAGTCCGACGTACGCCGCGGCGACCGGCAGCGCGAAGAGCATCGGCAGGCGCAGCGCGTTCGAGCCGATCGGGCTGGGCAGGTGATAGGCCGCGACCAGGAGCAGCGCGGTGAGCGCGGCACCGACCCGCAGTGCCCGGACCGGTACGAGCACGAGCACCACCACGGCCAGGGCGAGGTTGATCCGCAGTGATTCGGCGCTGAACGGCTGCCGGCCACCGTTGCCGAAGAGCGCCGCCATCGGCGCCACAGTCACCAGCGGCGCGAGGCACAGGACCAGCGCGGCGGTTCCGGGTCGCCGGTCCCGCCAGACGTCGAGGACCAGCAGGGCACCGCCGGCCAGGCCGAGGAAGAGGCCGGCCACCGGGCTGGCGGCTGTCGCGAGCACCGCCGCCGCACCGGCCGCCACCAGCCGCCACCAACGCGCCCCCCGGGGCAGCGCCACCAGGCAGAGCGCGAGCAGCGCCCACATCAGGCCGACGGCGAAGGTGATCCGGCCACTGGCCAGGTTCCCCACCAGGACGATCGCACCCAGCAGGCCGCCGAGCAGCGGACGGCGGGCACCCGTCAGCACCAGCAGCCAGGCCAGTGCCACGGCGGAGACGACCGCCGCGACCGCACCGACCGGGCGCACCCCGACAAGCGCGCCGAGCGTCTGGGTGTAGAGGCTGTAACCGAACTGGTTGACCCCGCCGTACCAGGAGAAGTCCAGCGGGGCGAGACCGTTGCGCTCGGCGAAACCCGCGCGGGCCACCTGCGCGGAGAGGTCGGTGCCCATGGGCGGGGCCAGCAGGAACGCGACAGCCAGCAGCAGCGACACCACAAGCGCGCCGAGGACCGGGTACGCCGCCCTGCGTGCACCGGCACCCGGCGCAGCTTCGGCGGCCTGCCCCTCCGGGACGGCAGCGTGGGTCGAGGTCGGCACCGAGCAGTCCTACCACGATCAGTGACCGGCCCGGGTGGCGGGTCACCCGGACACCGGCGTCACATCTCCAGGACGCGCTCGGTGGCGGCGCGGGAGCGGCGGCCGGTGCGCAGGTACTCGTCGAGAAACTCGCCCGGGTCGTCGCGGCCGAGCAGCCGGACCACGCCGGCCAGTTCCACGCCGTGCCGGGGCAGCTGGTCGCCGGCACGGCCCCGGACCAGCATCAGCGCGTTGCGGACCTGCGCGGCGAGCGTCCAGCCGGCCGTCATCGCCTCGGCGTCCGCCGGATCGACCAGGCCCGCCTCCCGAGCGGCGGCGAGCGCGTCGAGGGTACGCGTGCCGCGCAGCTGCGGGTACGCACCGGCGTGCCGCAGCTGGAGCAGCTGCACCGCCCACTCCACGTCGGCCAGGCCGCCCCGGCCCAGCTTGGTGTGGGTGGCCGGGTCGGCGCCACGGGGCAGCCGCTCGGTCTCCACCCGCACCTTGATCCGGCGGATCTCGATGACCTGCTCCCGGGTCAGCCCGTCGGCCGGGTACCGGATCGGGTCGACCATCTGCTCGAACCGGGTACCCAGTTCGGCGTCGCCGCAGACACAGCGGGCGCGCAGCAGCGCCTGCGCCTCCCACACCCGCGACCAGCGGGCGTAGTACTGCTGGTAGGCGGCGAGACTGCGGACCAGCGGCCCCTGCCGGCCCTCGGGACGAAGGTCGGCGTCGACGCCGAGCGGCGGGTCGGGTGCGGGCATGCCGAGCAGCCGCCGTAGCTCCTCGGCGATGGCGTGCGCGGCGGCGCTGGCCGCGCTCTCGCTGACTCCCTCCGGCGGGTCGTAGACGAAGAGCACGTCGGCGTCGGAGAGGTAGTTCGACTCGTAGCCGCCGAGCCGACCCATCCCGATCACCGCGAAGGTGAGTCCCGGCATGGCCGGCTGGGCGGCCCGGGCGGTCCGCAGCGCGGCGGCGAGGGTGGCGTCGGTGACGTCGGAGAGCGCGGTGCCGACCGCCGTGATGTCGGACAGGGCGGGCGTGGTCCGGCCGCCGTCGGGACGGGCCGGGGCCAGCGAACCGGCCCGGCTGAGCACGTCGGTGCAGGCGAGGCGGAGCAGTTCGCGGCGGCGCAGCGCGCGTACCGCCCGGGTCGCCTCGACGGGATCGCTGTGCCGGGCCGCGGCGGCGGTGAGGCCGTCGAAGAGCACCTCCCGTGGGCGCGGACTCAGCTCGCTCTCCTCGGCCAGCAGGCGCAGCGCCTCCGGCTCGCGGGTCAGCAGGTCCGCGACGTACCGGGAGGAGGAGAGCACCCGGGCCAGCCGGCGGGCCACCGGCCCGGAGTCGCGTAGCAGCCGCAGGTACCAGGGGGTGCTGCCGAGGGAGTCGGAGACCTGGCGGTAGTTGAGCAGGCCCCGGTCCGGCTCCGGGGCGTCGGCGAACTCGCTGAGCAGCACCGGCAGCAGGGTGCGTTGGATGGCGGCCGTACGGCTCACCCCGCCGGTGAGGGCCTGGAGGTGACGCAGCGCCCCGGCGGGGTCGGCGAAGCCGAGGATCTCCAGGCGGTTGCGGGCCGCCTGCGGGGTCAGCCGCAGCCCGTCGGCCGGTACCCGGGCCACCGACTCCAGCAGCGGCCGGTAGAGCAGTTTGGCGTGGAGTCGGCGTACCTCCGAGGCGTGGGTGACCCACTCGGCGCGGAACTCCTCGACGGCGCTGCGCCCGGGGCCGGCGGTGTAGCCGAGCGCGGTGGCGAGCCAGCGCAACGCGCCGGGCTCGGTCGGCACGGTGTGGGTACGCCGCAGGCCCTGGAGCTGCAGCCGGTGCTCGACGCTGCGCAGGAATCGGTAACCGCGCAGCAGCGCCTCGCCGTCGGCCCGGCCGACGTAGCCGCCGGTGACCAGCGCGCGTAGGGCGGGGATGGTGCCGGGCGCGCGTAACGTCTCGTCGCCCCGACCGTGCACCAGTTGCAGCAACTGCACCGCGAACTCGATGTCGCGCAGCCCGCCGGGGCCGCGTTTGATCTCGCGTTCCAGTTCCTTCGGCGGGATGTGGTCGATGATCTTGCGCCGCATGGCCCGGACGTCCTCGACCGCCTCGGGGCGTTCGGCCGCCTGCCAGAGCAGCGGCGCCAGCGCGTCGATCCACTCCTGGCCGAGCGCCAGGTCACCGGCGGCGGGGCGGGCCTTGAGCAGCGCCTGGAACTCCCACGTCCGGGCCCAGCGCCGGTAGTAGGCCAGGTGGCTGGCGAGGGTCCGCACCAGCGGCCCCCGGTTGCCTTCGGGGCGCAGGGCCGCGTCTACCGGCCAGGCGACCAGCCCGCAGATGTGGATCAGTCGGGTGGCCACGGTGGTGGCGGCGGTCAGGTCGTCGTCCTCGGCCGCCACGAAGATCACATCGACGTCGGAGACGTAGTTCAGCTCGCCGCCGCCGCACTTACCCATCGCGACCACGCTCAGTCGCGGTTCCCGGGTGCCCTCGGGCAGCTCCGCCACGGCGATCTGGTAGGCGGCCGACAGCGTGGCGTCGGCAAGTGCCGAGAGCGCGGCCATGGTCTGTTCCAGGCCGCGCCCGCCGGTCAGGTCGGCCGCCGCGACCCGCAGCAACGCCAGCCGGTACGCCCGCCGCAGCACAGCGACGGGATTGCCCTCGCCGGACCTGTCGAGCCGGCCGTCGGCGGTCGGTGCGAGGCCGTCCGGTTCGGTACGCAGCACCGGCCACTGGTCGGGGTTGGCCACCAGGTGGTCACCGAGCGCCGAGGAGGCGCCCAGCACGGCGAGCAGCCGGCGACGCAGACCCGGGTCGTCATGCAGCGCGGCGAGCAGCGCCGAACCCGCTCCGATGCCGCCGACGGCCGCAGTGCTGCCCTGACTGCCGGCGGCGCCGTCACCTCCGGCGCTGCCGCCGTTGCCGGTCGCACCCTCGCCCGCGGCGCCACCGGCATCCCCGCTCCCGGCGGCGCCGCCCTGGCCGGTGGGGGTCGCCGTGACCCGGCCGGGCCCCGCACCCCGCTGCCGCACCGCCGCGCCCGGGCCGGCGGTGCGGTTCGGGCCAGCGGTCACGCGGTGTTCCGCCTCGACCAGCCGGTGCAGCTGACGCAGCGCCAGATCCGGGTCGGCGGCCCGGGACAGCGCGGTGAGCAGCTCCTGGGCCTGCTCCCCGGTGGGTTCCTGCGTCTGCGCGCGCCACAGGTCGAGCCCGTCCGGGCCGAGCAGGTCGGCGGCGCGGGCACCCGCGTCGTCGTCGGTGACGCCGAAGCCGTAGCGGGCGAGCCGGCCCGTGGCGCTTGTCGGCCGGCCCATCAGTGCCCGAGCAGGGGCAGGCTGCGTCGCGACCCCTCGTCCAGCTCGCCGAGGGCGAGCGCGGCGAACCGCGCCGCGAACGGCTGCCAGACCTCCTCGACGTCGGCCATCACCGCCTCGCACGCGGAGATCACCAGCTGCGGGTCGTAGCCCAGCTCGGCCAGCAGCGCCGAGTCGGTGGCCCATTCGGCGATCATCGCGGTGTCGCACTCGATGTGGAACTGCAACCCCCAGGCCCGGTCGCCGAGGCGGAACGCCTGGTGCGGATAGCGGGTGGAGGCGGCCAGCAGGGTGGCACCGGCGGGCAGCTCGGTGATCTCGTCGGCGTGCCACTGCAACACGTCGGGGATCAGCGGAACGTACCGGAAGAGCGGGTCGGACTCGGCCGCGTCACGCCGGCCGACCACGGCAGGCCCGACCTCCGGCCCGGACGGGCTGCGCACGACCGTGCCGGCGTGGGCGGTGGCGAGCAGCTGCGCGCCGAGGCAGACACCAAGCGTCGGCAGCCGGTGCCGCACCGCCTTGCGGAGCAGCTTCTCCACCGCCGGGAACCAGGGGGCCGCCGGCACCCCGTCGACCAGCGGGTAGGCCTGCTGATCACCGCCGAGCACCACCAGGGCGGCGTACCCGTCCAGGTCGGTGGGGAGCGCCTCGCCCGCGTGGGGGCGGACCACCGCCAGCTCCAGCCCGGCTTCGGTCAGCCACTCCCCCAGCCGGCGCGGGTCGTCGGTCGGGTCGTTCTCGATCACCAACGCGGTTGCCACATCGTCGAGGCTATCCGGTCCGGCCGCCCCGGCCCGCGCGAGGGATCGGCGCGGTGTCCGGCAACGTCGAAGGTTTCGCTGGCCACCGCAGTAGGCTCTGCCGCTGTGTCCGACCGCAGCACGCCCGACGACGTCGTACGCCCACCCGCCCTGCGCCCCGGCGACACGGTGATGCTGGTGTCGCCGTCCGGACCGACCCGCCCGGAACGGGTGGCCCGGGGCGTGGAGCTGCTCACCGGCTGGGGACTGCGACCGGTGCTCGCGCCCAACGCCTACGCCCGGCAGGGCTACCTGGCGGGGGCGGACGCGCTGCGGGCGGCCGACCTGAACACGGCGTTCGCCGATCCGCAGGTGCGCGGGGTGATCTGCACCCGGGGCGGGTACGGGGCGCAGCGGGTGGTGGACGCGATCGACATGGCGGCGGTACGCCGTGACCCGAAGGTGGTGGCCGGGTTCTCCGACATCACCGCGCTGCAACTGGCGCTCTGGCGGGGTGCCCGGTTGGCGGGGGTGCACGGTCCCGGGGCGGCCTGGCGCGACGAGCGCACCCCGCTGTCCTCGGCCGAGTCCCTGCACGCGGCGATGACCAGCACCGAGCCGGTCACCGTACGCGCCGTCGAGGGCGAGGAGACCTTCGGCGTACGCGTCGCGGGCCGGGCCACCGGCCGGCTGCTGGGCGGCAACCTCTGCCTGGTCGCGGCCTCGCTCGGCACCCCGGACATGCCCGACCTGACCGACGCGGTGCTGTTGTTGGAGGACGTGCAGGAACCGCCGTACAAGGTCGACCGGATGTTGACCCAGCTCCGCCGGGCCGGCGCGCTGGACGGGCTGGCCGGGGTGGCGGTGGGGCAGTTCACCGACTGCGCCGACGGCTGGGACACCACGGTGGTCGACGTGCTCGTCGAACGCCTCGGCGACCTGGGCGTACCGGTGCTGGGGGGTCTGCCGATCGGTCACGGCCCCGGGCAGCTCACCGTCCCGGTCGGCACCCGGGCGACCCTCGACGCCGACGCCGGCACCCTCAGTGTGGTCGCCGCCGTCCGCTGACTCTTTGTCGGACACGTCCGGATTTCTGGCCCGGATTGCCAGCTCGCTGACAGCTTCGCCATGGTTCGCGCCCAGCCGGGCTCGTCACTGTCGGTGACGTCATCGCATCACCGACGAGTTGGAGGAACGATGTCCCGCACGATTTCGAAGAAGCACCTGCTGGCCGGCCTGGCCGCGGCAGGCGTGCTCGGCGTGGGGATCGCCGCTCCCACCGTGGCGCTCGCCGACGACAAGGCCACTCCGAGCGCCAGCGCGAGCAGCGAGCCGCAGGGCGACCGGCAGGAACAGCGGGCCGCACGGCACGCGCAGTTCGCCGAGGCGCTGGCCGAGGAGTTGGGCGTGCCCACCGAGAAGGTGACCGAGGCGCTGGAGAAGCTCCGCGAGCAGCACCAGCCGGAGGGCCGGACGGACCGCGAGGGCCACCGGGGATTCCCGGGGCGCGGTGAGGGACGGATGGGCGGCGACGGTGCCGCCGAGGGCCGTAAGGGCGAGCGGCGGACGCCGCCGTCGGCCGAGGAGCGCAAGGAGACACTGACCGAACGGCTCGCGCAGGCGGTCGAGGACGGCAAGCTGACCCAGGAGCAGGCCGACGCGATCACCGCCGCCGTCGAGGCCGGCGTCTTCGGCGGCTGGGGTGGCCCGGGCGCGCGGGGCGGCGAGGGCGAGTCCGCCGGCAAGTGACACTCGGCCGGCAGCGGCTGAGCTACCGCCCCAGGTCAGAGGCGGCCCCGCTCCACTCCTGCGGGGCCGCCCACCGGGTGCGTCCGGCGCTCCCCCGTCACGCCCGACTCGCTGCCCGACTCGCTGCCCGACTCGCTGCCCGACTCGCTGCCCGACTCGCTGCCGCCTCGCGACATGCGGCGAGTCGCGGCTTCCGAGCCCCGGGAAGCCCCGAAATGCCGCAACCCGCGACCGGCACCGACAGACCGACCGGCGGTGGGTCCGGTGCGGGCTGCGGTCAGGCGATGCAGGCGCAGACGATCAGCGCGGCGCCGAAGTGGCTGGCGGCGCTGACCCGGGCCACCGGGTGCGGCTCGTCGGAACAGACGACCTCGCCGAGCTTGCCCGGCGTGATCAGGTCCAGCACGAAGAAGGCCAGCGCCATGATGCCGAGACCGATCAGCCCGAAGATCACCGTCGAGGCCAGCCCCTTGGCGAAGTCGCTGTAGCTGGTCAGGATCGCGGTGAAGACGATGCCGGCGACGCCGAGCTGGTTCGCGGCGAGCAGCAGTCCAGCGTTGGCGTTGCGACGTACCCAGATCAGGTCCCGCAGTTTGCCCGGGGTGAGCAGGTCGACCAGGACGAAGCCGGCGGCCATCAGGCCAACTCCGACGACCCCGAACACCACGCTCTGCCAGGCTCCGCTGAGCAGATCCTCCAGCACCGACTGCCTCCCACGAGTCTCCGGCCGACGAATGCCGCCGGCACGGTGATCGAGACGATAGCGGCACCGGGCAACGCTCGACAGCCCGGAGGCGGGCCCGTGCCGACGGGCCCGCCCGGAGCAGCAACTACAACGACAGGCGGGCCCGCCGCAACGGCGGTTACAGCGACAGGTAGTGCTGGCGCTCGTACGGAGTGACCTCGCGGCGGTACTGCTCCCACTCGGCCCGCTTGTTGCGCAGGAAGAAGTCGAAGACGTGCTCGCCGAGCACCTCGGCGACAAGTTCCGAACCCGCCATCACGTCGATCGCCTCGGACAGGTTCTCCGGCAGCGGCTCGTACCCCATCGCCCGCCGCTCGGCGCTGGTAAGCGCCCACACGTCGTCCTCGGCGCCCGGCGGCAGCTCGTACCCCTCCTCGATGCCCTTCATCCCGGCGCCGAGCAGCACCGCAAAGGCGAGGTACGGGTTGGCGGCCGAGTCGGGCGAGCGGATCTCCACCCGGGCCGAGTTGGGCTTGCCGTACGCCGGCACCCGGACCAGCGCGGAACGGTTCAGGTGCCCCCAGCAGACGTACGCGGGGCTCTCGGTGACCCGGTCCGGCAGCGCCTGCGGGAACAGCCGCTTGTACGAGTTCACCCACTGGTTGGTGACCGCGGTGTACTCCCGGGCGTGGGCCAGCAGCCCGGCGATGAACGCCCGGGCCACCTTGGAAAGCTTCATCGGGTCGCTGGCGTCGTGGAACGCGTTGCGTTCCCCCTCGAACAGCGACAGGTGGGTGTGCATCCCGCTGCCCGGCTGGTCGGTGAACGGCTTGGGCATGAAGGTGGCCTGCACGCCTGTGGAGAGCGCCACCTCCTTGACCACGTGCCGGAACGTCATGATGTTGTCGGCGGTGGTCAGCGCGTCGGCGTAGCGCAGGTCGATCTCCTGCTGGCCGGGGGCGACCTCGTGGTGGCTGAACTCCACCGAGATGCCGATCCGCTCCAGCGACAGCACCGCCTGGCGGCGGAAGTCCCGCGCCACGGCGTGGGTGGTGTGCTCGAAGTACCCGCCGGTGTCCACCGGCACCGGCACGGTGCCGTCCATCGGCCCGTTCTCCAGCAGGAAGAACTCGATCTCCGGGTGGGTGTAGAAGGTGAAGCCCTTCTCCGCCGCCCGGGACAACGCCCGACGCAGCACGTGGCGGGGGTCGGCCCAGGACGGGCCGCCGTCGGGCAGCAGGATGTCGCAGAACATCCGGGCGCTCTCGCCGCTGACCCCGCCCTCGAACGGGAAGACCTGGAAGGTGGTCGGGTCCGGCATGGCGACCATGTCCGACTCGAAGACCCGGGCGAATCCCTCGATGGCCGAGCCGTCGAACCCGATGCCCTCCTCGAAGGCGGCCTCCAGTTCGGCGGGGGCGACCGACACGCTCTTGAGCGTGCCGAGCACGTCGGTGAACCACAGCCGGACGAAACGGATGTCCCGCTCTTCCAGCGTACGGAGGACGAACTCCTGCTGACGGTCCACTTCCCCAACCTTCCGCGACACGCTATGTCCGCCTTGGGTCGGACTCTGCCCGACCTGACCGACCAGTCTCCACCGACCCGATTACGCAGACGTTAACCGAACCGCGGCCGTTGCGTCCCGTCCCGTCCCGACCGGCGGTCCGGCCCGGTCGTACTGCCCCACGCCGACGTGTCGAGCCCATGGCGCTGGGGCAAGATGAGGACATGCCCACCCTGCGTCTCGCCCTGTGCCAGGTCAACCCCAGTGTCGGTGACCTCACCGGCAACGCCGGTCTCGTCCGCGCCTGGACCCGCCGGGCCGCCGCCTCCGGTGCCCAACTGGTCCTGTTCCCGGAGATGATGCTGACCGGCTACCCGGTGGAGGACCTGGTCTTCCGGCGGTCCTTCGTGGCCACCTCCCAGGCGGCGCTGGGCCGGCTCGCCGCCGATCTGGCCGCCGACGGCCTGGGCGACCTGCCGGTCGTGGTGGGTTATCTGGACGCCGACGGTCCGCCGCAGGTCAGCGCGGACGCCGAGCCGGGCCGGGGAGCGCGCAACGCCGCCGCGCTGCTGCACCGCGGCGAGGTGGTCGCCACCTACTTCAAGCACCACCTGCCCAACTACGGCGTCTTCGACGAGGACCGCTACTTCGTGCCCGGCGACATGCTCACCGTGGTCCGGCTCGGTGGGGTGAACGTGGCGCTGACCATCTGCGAGGACCTGTGGCAGGCCGGCGGGCCGTTCGCCGCCGCCCGCCGGGCCGGGGTGGGCCTGGTGGTCAACATCAACGGCTCACCGTACGAGCTGAACAAGGACGACCTGCGGCTGCCGCTGGTCCGGCGGCGGGCCGCCGAGGCCGGGGCCACCATCGCGTACGTCAACATGATCGGTGGTCAGGACGAATTGGTCTTCGAGGGCGACTCGATGATCGTCGCGGCGGACGGCACGGTGCTGACCCGGGCACCGCAGTTCGTCACCCACCTGCTCGTGCACGACGTCGACCTGCCGGCGGCCGGCGACGCGGGCGACGACGGCGAGCAGTTGGCCGAAGGGCTGCGGGTGGTGCGTCGTACGGTCGACGGAATCCCGCCCTCGCCGACGGGCCCGGCGGCCACCGGCGGCCTCATCGAACCGGTGGCCGACGAGGCCGAGGTGTGGCAGGCGCTGGTGCTCGGCCTGCGGGACTACGTCGAGAAGAACCGCTTCCCCTCCGTGGTGCTCGGGCTCTCCGGCGGCATCGACTCGGCGGTGGTGGCGGCCATCGCGGTGGACGCCCTCGGCGGCGACCGGGTGGTCGGTGTCTCCCTGCCCAGCCAGCACTCCTCGGAGCACAGCCGCTCCGACGCGGCCGACCTGGCCAAGCGGACCGGCCTGGACTACCGGGTGGAGCCGATCCAGCCGATGGTGGACACCTTCCTGGCGAACATGTCGCTGTCCGGGGTCGCGGTGGAGAACCTCCAGGCCCGGGTACGCGGCGTCATCCTGATGGCGTTGTCGAACCAGGAGGGCCACCTGGTGCTTACCACCGGCAACAAGAGCGAGCTGGCGGTCGGCTACTCGACCCTGTACGGCGACTCGGTCGGTGGCTTCAACCCGATCAAGGACGTGTGGAAGACCCTGGTCTGGCGGCTGGCCAAGTGGCGCAACACGGAGGCGACCCGGCTGGGCCTGACGCCACCGATCCCGGAGAACTCGATCGGCAAGCCGCCGAGCGCCGAGCTGAGCCCGGGTCAGCTCGACAGCGACTCGCTGCCCGACTACGACGTGCTCGACCCGATCCTGATCGGCTACATCGACGGTGACCTCGGCCGGGAGGGGCTGATCGCCGACGGCCACGATCCGGCCGTGGTGGACAAGGTGCTGCGGTTGGTGGATACCGCCGAGTACAAGCGCCGCCAGTCCGCGCCGGGTACGAAGATCTCGATGAAGGCGTTCGGGCGGGACCGGCGGCTGCCGATCACCAACCGGTGGCGCGAGGACGGCTGACCGGGCGTCACGAGCGGCTGGCTCGTGACGTCGGGCCGGAGTGACATCCTCCACTGCGCCCTGCCGCCGACCGCCCGCACGGTGGGACGATCGCGGCAGAACCCGGGGACCGCGTACGCGGCCTCGAGGAAGGAGAACATCGTGGTGGAGTCCACTCCGGCCGAGGTGACCGCTCTCTACGGCGGCCCGGCCACCCGTCGCGTCCGTACCCGCGACCTGCTCGCCGCCAAGGAGCGCGGCGAGAAATGGTCCATGCTCACCTCGTACGACCAGTACACGGCCTCGATCTTCGATGCCGCCGGCATCCCGGTGCTGCTGGTGGGCGACTCGGCGGCGAACAACGTGTTCGGCTACGAGACGACCCTGCCGGTGACCGCCGAGGAGCTGCTACCGCTGGTACGGGCGGTTGTCCGGGCCACCCGGCAGACCCTGGTCGTCGGTGATCTGCCCTTCGGGTCGTACGAGGAGGGCCCGACCCAGGCGCTGCGGACGGCCGTCCGGTTCATGAAGGAGGGCGGTTGCCACGCGGTGAAACTGGAGGGCGGCCAGCGCTGCGCCGCGCAGATCGAGGCGATCGTCGGGGCCGGCATCCCGGTGATGGCGCACATCGGCTTCACCCCGCAGCGTGAGCACACCATCGGCGGGTACCGGGTGCAGGGCCGCGGCGAGACCGCCGACGAGGTGCTGGCCGACGCGCGGGCGGTAGCTGCGGCGGGCGCCTTCGCGGTGGTGCTCGAAATGGTGCCCGGCGACGTCGCCAAGCGGGTCACCGCCGAGCTGCCGATCCCGACGGTGGGCATCGGCGCCGGCCCGGACACCGACGCCCAGGTGCTCGTCTGGCAGGACATGGCCGGCCTGCGTACCGGCAAGGCGCCACGCTTCGTGAAGCGCTACGCCGCCCTGGCCGACACGCTCGACGAGGCCACCCGCCGCTTCGCCGACGAGGTCCGCTCCGGCCAGTTCCCCGCCGCCGAACACACCTTCTGACCTCCGTTGGGCTGTGGCAGACCCGGCCACGACCATCAACTCACCCGGGCGACGGTCGGGGTCGCCGGGTGAGTTGATGGTCGGAGTCGCCGGGCGACGATGCGGGGCCGGCCGGGGCGACGAACGTGGCAGCTCTGGCCGCCGCCCACCGGTAGCGGCCAGAGCTGCCATCGCCCTGCCACGCCCGGCCCGACCGCTGCCTTCCACCGAACCCGCACCCCATCGGTGCGGCCGGATCGTCCGTCGGCTGCCGGTCATCGACAAGCGTCACAGCAGAGCATGCATAGGCGACGGCGCATCGCAACGGATGGCCGCAGCAATGGCTCGACGGTCAGGGCGGGTGCGTCCGGCGAACGGGTCGACCGGACGGACGCCTCGCCGCCTGCCGTTCCGCCCCGCCCGGCAGTCGCGACTCCCTGCTGGCCGCCGCACGGGTTACCTCCGCGCGGGCTCGTGGCCCGGCCGGCACCTGCGTCAGCAGTCGCGACCCAGCGGGAACGGAGACCATCTGTGCCGGTGCGGTGGACACCGATGTGGGCGAGCCCGCCCCGACGGGCATCGAGGTCAACGGCTTCGACCGACCGGACGCTGGGTCTACTGGCCACGGCGTCCCGGGCGCAGGCGAGTGGTGTAGGTGGTTGCGACAGGGACGCTGATCGGGGTCGAGCCAGGCGGGCGGGATGAACTCCGGATGACCGTCGGCGGCGAGGTGGACCTGCCAGCCGTGGTGGTGCACCTGTCGATGGTGGTGACGGCAGAGCAGCACCGCGTTGGCGAGGCTGGTGACGCCGCCGTCGGCCCAGTGCCGCAGATGATGGCCCTCACACCAGCGGGGTGGCCGGTCGCAGCCCGGAAATGCACAGCCCCGATCTCGCAGCACCAGGGCCCGCCGCAGCGGCCCGGTGATGAGCCGACGTCGCCGACCCACGTCGAGGACCTGACCCGCTCCGCCGAGCACTGCGGGCAGGACCGCCGCGTCGCAGGCCAACCGGCGCACCGTTGCGGGCGTGAGGGTGACACCGCTGTCCAGCGTGCCGGGCCCGAGGCTTCCGGTGAGGGTGTCAAGCCCGGTGGTGACGACGATCTGAGCGGTATCGGCACCGTGCCCGGGCAACTCGCCGGCGCCGAGGACTAGCCGACAGATGTCGCCGAGGGCATCGTGGCGTCGTTGCCCTGGCGAACGGGGATCGTCAGGGCCGGCTGGTCCGGTGAGCGGCTCGATGGCAGCCCGAAGCAGCGCGGCGGTCTCCGCGTCGAGGCTGCCAGCCAGCCGCGTGCGCCCATCCCGCAGGTCGGAGAGGGTTATCTGCCGGTCGCGCGCGGCGCGGGCCGCCTCCGCTTCCAGCGCTCTGCCGGTGACCGCCTCGGCGACCTCGGGTGCCACGTGTTCGAGAATCCGGCTCCCGAGTCGGCGCAGGGCGGACGGATCGAACTGCCCGGCCCAGTCGAGGAGGAGTTCGACAGCCGACCCGGCCGCCTCGGTGCCGGCCGCACCTCGAACCGTGGCCGCGACATCGGCGATTGCCCGGACCTGCTCCAGATCGATCCGGCCGGCGGCGAGTGCGGCGGTCATCTCGTCGGACTCGCGGTCGAGCGCCTCAGCGAGGTCGACCAACCGGCGGGCCGCCGGCACGCCGAGCCGGAGCCGGTCGCGGAGCCAGACGGCGGTGGACGACGCGCCCTGCGCCACCGCCACGCCACGGCCGTCCAACTCACGCACCAGCGCCAGCTTCGTCGCGGCGAGCCGCTGCTCCAGCCGGTGCGCGGCTTCGAGGGCATCGATCAGCTCGCTCTCCGGCATGGCCCAGACAGCGGCGTCGACGCAGGAACGCGTCGCCACCTCTGCCCGCTCCAGCTCCTCCAACACGTCACCGACGATAGAACGTATGTACGACAGTTCCGATCGATCTCCACGGTGGTCATCGGTGCCGGTTGCGACTGGACGCGCGCTGCGACGATGCGATCATGATCGATGACATCCCGGCTGGTCGGCGCTGGCACTGGTGGACGGTGTTGCGGCTCGGCGTCGTCGCGCTGTGGCTGGTCGCGGCCGGAACGGCTTGGTGGACGGCACCTCGGCAGCAGAGCTACGACCAGGCGGAAGCGGATCTGGCTGCCGGCCACGTGGTGGCTTACCAGTGGGGTGACCGGTGGGACGCCGACCGGCGAACCCCGTGGTTCGGCACCGCTGACCTGGAATCGTCCGGCACGCTCGGTCCGCTGTTCGGGTGGCGCACGCCCGACGGTCGGGTCTGGTGGACCGACACCACCTACTTCGAGCAGGTCACGATCGCCGGTAGCGTCCGCGAAGCGTCCTACGCCGGGCCAGGCGCGATCGGCATCGCCGAACAGTTGCAGGCCGCGGGCCTGGACAGCCGCAGCGCCGCTCTCCAGCCACTTGGGAACCTCATTGCCGGAACGGGCCTCGCCGCCGCCGTGGTCATCATCGGTGTCCTGCTGACCGGGCCCGCTCCGGTGCTGGGTACGCGGTGGTTCTGGTTCTGGTTGGTCTGCCTCGTACCGTTCGGGCTCGGAATCCTGTGGTGGTTGGCCCGGGAGCATCCGTGGGCGCGCGCCGGCTCCCCGCCCGCCAGCCCACGTCAGCGGAGCCGTGGTCCGCTCGGTTTCGCTCTCGGCCTCGTCGCCGTGCTGCTGAGCAGCATGCTGTTGCTGGTACTCGGCCGGCTTCTCGGCGATTGGTGGGTGCCGCGTCTGGACGCCCGGTAGGGCCAGCGAAATCCATCGAAAGCCGCTACGGTTCACGCTCGTGAATCGAGTTCGTGCTTATGTCTCTGTCCTGGCCTGCGCCTCGCTGCTGGCGTTGGCCGCCTGCGGTGGCGAGGAGGCAGCCCCGACGGGCGGAGCCTCGTCGTCGGCCACCGTGCCGTCCGCCACCGCCACCTCCGCCCCGGCGCCGCCGACCGCCGACGCGGCGGACGTGGTGAGCGACAAACAGCTCTGTGAGTCGGCGAAGCAGGCCAGCGACAAGATGAAGGAGGATCTCGTCGCCGCGGTGAGTTCCGGTAGCGAGCCGTCGCCGGCGCTGTTCCAGAAGATCCTGTCCGGGTTGCAGAACGAGGTGACGCGGGTGGCCGGCACCGGCGCCACCGACAGCAAGGTGGTTGCCGCGTTGGAGGAGTTCGGCGCGGAGGCCGGCAAGGCCGCCAACGCCACGGACCCGGCGACGGCTGCGGACAACCCGGGCTTCGAGAAGGCCGGCGCCGCCCTCAGCACGGCCTGCAAGTCGGCCGGCGTCAGCGTCAACTTCTGACCGCCGGACGCCCTGACGAAGGATCCGGATCCGTGGCAGCTGCGGTAGCGGACACGCCGACCGGCTGACGCCTTCACTGCCACGGATCCGGCTGCGCCTGGTGACCTGCGCGGTGGGCGGCCAGGACCCGGTTGACCGCAAACGGGTTCAGAGATCGGTGACGCGGACGCCCGCGTGCGCCTTGTAGCGCTTGTTGATGGCGATCAGGTTGGCGGTGAACGCCTCGACCTGGTGCGCGTTGCGCAGCCGTCCGGCGTAGATGCCGCGCATGCCGGGGATGTGGGCGGCGAGCGCGCCGACGATGCCGACCAGTTCCCGCTCCTCGGTGCAGATCAGCACGTCCAGCTCGATGCGGTCGATCTCGGGGTCGGCCAGCAGCGGAGCGCTGACGTGGTTGAACGCGGCGCAGACCCGGGAGTCGGGCAGCAGCGCGGCGGCCTGCTGGACGGCGCTGCCCTCCGGCACCGGCAGCGCGTACGGGCCCTGCTTGTCGAAGCCGAGCGGGTTGACGCAGTCCACGACGATCTTGCCGGCGAGCGGTTCGGCGAGCGCGCTGACCGTGGCGGCGTGCCCGTCCCACGGCACCGCGATTATCACGACATCGCTGCGCCGGGCCACCTCGTCGTTGTCCGCACCGGTGACGCTGCCACCGGCCGGCACGCCGGGCAACGCGGCGATCTCCGCGGCCGACTCGGCCGCCCGCTGCGCGGAGCGGGAACCGATCAGCACCGTCAGGCCCGCCCGGGCGAACCGGTAGGCGAGCCCCCGGCCCTGGTCGCCGGTGCCACCGATGATGCCGATGGTGAGCCCGGAAACGTCGGGCAGGGTGCTCGGGTCGTATGCCATGGTCGTCATCCTTGCAAATCAGCTGGTCCGGCAGCAGCGTCCGACGCTGTGACAATGCCCGCTGCGGCGGGCGCGACGGCCCCCCGGACCGGCCGCGAGAAGACCATGCGGCACCGGTCGCGGCGCGGCGTCGGGGTGTCAGGCGAGTTCGAAGGCGACCGAGCGGGTGGCCGGGTCGGCGGCGACCAGCCGGACCCGGACCCGGGTGCCCAGTGGCAGCTCGCCGAGACAGCGGGCGCGTACCGGCGGGTCGTCGAGGGCTACCGTGCCGCCGGGTGGGCGGCCCTCACGGGCCTTGCCGTTGGCCGGCGCGTCGACGTCGAGCACGGCGGCGTCGAAGGTCTCGCCGACCCGGTTGGCCAGCAGCACCGCCTCGGCCAGGTCGATCGCGCCTCGGCTCGCCGCGGACGCGGTGCGGTCCGTGGCCGCCATCACCGACGGCAGCCGGGGCAGCGCCGCGCGGGCCCAGTCGGGTACCTCACGGCCGTCGTGCAGCGCCAGGCAGATCTCCGTGGCGTACCGATCGGCGAGTCGTCGCAGCGGCGCCGTGACATGGGCGTACGCGGCCGCGACCCCGCCGTGCGCCGGCTGCTCGGGCGGCTCGCCGTCGAACGGGGTGTACGCGGCCGCACGCATCAGCTCCGCGGCCTGGTCGATGAACGCGGCGGCCCGAGGCTGGGCCGGGTCCAACCGGAGCAGCAGTTCACCCACGCCGACGTCGTCCGGCCAGTGCACGCCCAGCGGGGCGGCGGCGGCCCGCAGCCGCTGCACCGCCTCGGGCTTCGGCGCGGGCATCGTCCGCAGCAGGCCGATCCCACCGGCCAGCATCAGGTCGGCGGCGGCCATCCCGGTGAGCAGGGAGATCTGCGCGTTGTGCTCCTCCATCGGTACTGGCGCCCGCAGCACGAGTCGCCAACCGTCGCCGTCGGCCTCCACGTCCTGTTCGGGAATCGGCAGGTTGACCGCGCCCCGGCGCAGTCCTCGGGCGGTGAGCAGCGCACCGATCTCGGGCAGCAGGGCGATCGGTTCGGGGAGCCGACCCGCGTCGGCGTCGGCCTGCACCTGCGGGTACGCCAACTGGGCCCGGCTGCGGACCAGGGCGCGCTGCACCACCACCGCGCTGGTGTCACCGTCGGCGTCCAGGTCGATGGTCCACAGCACGGCTGCCCGGTCGACGTCCGGCAGCAGGCTTGCCGCGCCTTCGCCGA
This sequence comes from Micromonospora sediminimaris, assembly GCF_016863575.1. Taxonomy (NCBI): domain Bacteria; kingdom Bacillati; phylum Actinomycetota; class Actinomycetes; order Micromonosporales; family Micromonosporaceae; genus Micromonospora; species Micromonospora sediminimaris. The sequence continues at coordinate 113,817 of NZ_BOPD01000023.1, read as the reverse complement.
GTGAGTACGGGTGCAGCGGCACGTTGCCGTCGGGAAGGTAGACCGTCTGCCCTCGACGCCAGGTCTCGTCCTCCAGCACACTGCCTGGACGCACGTGGGCGGCGACGTCGGCTATCGCGTACCGCACCCGGTAGCCGCCGTCGGCGCGGCGGCTGAGGTGCATCGCCTGGTCCAGATCCCGCGAGCCGGGCGGGTCGATCGTGACCAGCGGGACGTCCGTGCAGTCGACGGCCGGCCGGGGCGGTGCGGCGGCTGCCTCGTCGGCCTCCCGCTGCGCCGCCTCCGGGTAGGTCTCGGGCAGACCCAGTTCTCGGCGCAGCGCCCCGAAGTCGATGCGCGGTGCCAGCACACGTCGGATGACCATGCGCCCATCCTGACAGCGCCGGACGCACCGCGCCCTCCGCCGAGCGACGGGTCGTCAGCGTACGCCGGGTCAGCGGGCCGTCCTGCGCGTGGCGCCGGTCCGCCCGCCGGACGCGGCACGCCCGGTGCTCCGGGCGGCGGTCTTCGCAGGCGTCTTCTTCGCTGCCGCCCTCGACGTGGATGCCTTCTTCGCGGGCGCTCTCTTCGCCGCAGGCGCCTTCTTCGCGGAAGTCCTCTTCGCAGGGGCCTTCTTCGCTGCCGACGTCGACGCGGGGGCCCTCGACGCGGACGTCTTCTTCGCCGCTGTCCGGGTGGCCACCGTCGTACTCTTCCGAGCCGGTGCCTTCTTGGCGGCCACCGTCTTCGCGGGTGCCTTCTTCGCCGCGGCCTTTCTCGCCGGAGCCTTCGCCGCCGTCTTCCGCGCTGCCGCCTTCTTCACCGTCGACGTCGCGGTCTTCGCCGGTGCCTTGCGCGCGGCCGACGTGCTCCGCGTACCCGTCGCCTTCTTCGCGGGCGCGGTCTTGCGGGCCGGGGCCGCCTTCCTCGCGGAGGTCGCTTTCTTCGCGGGCGCGGTCTTGCGCGTCGGGGCCGCTTTCCGCGCGGAGGTGGCCTTCTTCGCGGGCGCCTTCGCCGCCGTGGCCCGCGCGGACGTGGCCTTCTTCGCGGGTGCCGTCTTGCGGGCCGGGGCCGCCTTCTTCGCGGGTGCCTTGGCCGCCGTGCTCCGTGTGGAGGTCGCCTTCTTCGCGGCCGCCCGCTTCGCCGCGGATGTGGTCGTGCGCGGGCCGGTGGCCGTCCGCGCCGACGCCGAGCTGGTCCTCGCGGCGGGTGCCTTGCTCGGCGCGGCCTTCGCCGACACCGTCTTCTTCGCGGGGGCCGCCTTCTTGGCCGCGGCGGTCTTCCGCGCCAGCGTGGCCGACCTGTCGGCGGGCGCTGCGCCGCCGGTCGCCTTACGGGCCGCCGGCGCGGTGCCGGACGCGCGGCGGGTCGACGGGGTACGGGCGAGGCCCGCGGTGCGTTCCGTCGCGGCGGTTTTCCTCGCGGGCGTACGCTTCGCGGCCGGGCGGGTGGCCTGTTGCGCTTCGGCCATCTCGGTTCCCTTCATGGGGACGTGCTGCCGCCCTCGCGACGCACGCAGAGCCTCGGCGCGGGAGGCGTCCCGCGCCGTCTACCTGTCCTCCCCGGTCCAGCGAGCATCCTCGGCCTCCCACGCCTCGTTGCGTTCCCGCACCTGTTGCAGGGCGTTCTCCGCGTCGGCGGCCGAGTCGTACGGGCCGAGAACGTGCCGCGCGGGGCACACGTCGGCACCGGACTCGACCCGGTGGTGTCGCGTACACCAGTAGTAACGTCCGCGTCCGCTGTCGCTCATGGCATCACTGTGCACCGGGAAACGACCGACCGCCACCGGAACACAGCAAGTCACCGGGCCCTTCCACAGTAGACGTGCTCCCTGGCCTGCGGGCCTGAACTGCGAAAATCGTCGCCGCCAGCCCGGGTGCGGGGGTGGATCCGCGGATTGGCTAAGGTCACCGGATGGGCGTACCGGACTACATCCTGCGGATGCGCAAGCACGTCGGCCACGACCTACTCTGGCTACCCAGCGTAAGCGCGATCGTCCGCAACGACGCGAGTGAGCTACTGCTCGCCCAACGGGCCGACGACGGTCGCTGGTCGGTGGTGAGCGGCTTCGTCGAGCCGGGTGAGCAGCCCGCCACCGCGGTCGTGCGCGAGGTGCTGGAGGAGACCGGCCTGGCGGTCGAACCGCTGCGACTGAGCAGTGCCGTGTCGCACCCGCACACGTACCCGAACGGCGACCGTTGCGAGTACCTGAATCTCGGTTTCCACTGCCGGTTCCTGGGCGGCGAGGCACGCGTCAACGACGACGAGTCGCTGGACGTGCGGTGGTTCCCGCCGGGACGGCTGCCCGACCTCGACGAGCACGCGCGGCTGGTCATCCGGCACGCCCTCGGCGGGGAGACCTCCGCCTTCTTCCTGCCCGCTGGAACGCAGTGGGGCGAGCCCGGTGAGCTGGAGTACTCCTGAACCGCTGCGGCGGTACCTGACCGACCTGGTCGCGGTCGCCGGCGAGGTGCTCGGTGCCGAGTTGGGCGGGGCGTACGTGGCGGGCTCGGTGGGTCTGGCCGCGTACCAACCCGGACGCAGCGACGTGGACGTGGCGCTGATCTGCGCCGGACCGCTCGACCACGGGGTCGCCGGGGAGTTGGTGGCCCGGCTGCGGCACGAGGCGCTGCCCTGCCCGGCGCGCGGCCTGGAACTGGTCGTGTACCAGCAGAAGGTGGCGCGGTCCGGCACACCGGAGCCGGGTTTCGAGGTCGAGCTGAACACCGGCGCCCGGATGGACTTCCGGGTGTCGTACGGCCCGGCGCAGCGCCCGAGCGCGGACGGCCTTTTCTGGTACGGCCTGGACCGCAGCATCCTGCACCAGAGCGGGCGGGCGCTGCTCGGTCCGCCCGCCGCCGATGCCTTCGCCGATCTGGCCCCCGACGATCTGCGTCGACTGGTCCTGGACGCGCTGCGCTGGTGGTTGGCGCGATCGGTGCCCGCCGGGGAGGTGCCCGCCCCCGGAGCGGAGGACGCCGTGCTCGGCGCCTGCCGTTCCTGGGTACGCCTGCGCACCGGGATGTGGCTGCCCAAGGTGGCTGCCGGCCGGCGGCTGTTGGACGAGGCCGGACCGCTTGTCGACGCCGACACCACCGAACTGGTCGAGCGGTCGATCGCCGCTCGCGACGGCGGTCCGCCACCGACCGGGGCGGCCGCTCGCGCCTTCCAGCGACGTGTGCTCGCCGACCTCGCCGGCACACCCGCCTGAACGGACCGTCGTCTCGTGCAGCGCGCGGCCCGGCTCCTCAACCGGATCGGGAAGCATCCCCGCAGGTAGCAGACGAGTTCGTTCGTGTGGCATCAGCCGCTGCGGCGATTCTCGGCCGTCCCGGTGGTCACCCAACGTGGCCCGCTCAGCCCGTTCGCGCTGCACAAGATGCGGATGGGAGGTGGCATGTGCCAATCTCATCCGAGATTTGTTCACCCCGGCACGACCGCGTACCGGTGCGCACCTACAGCTCGTCAGCAGAACCTGGAGAGGCACGTGGCAAACCTCGACACCGCCCTGAAGGACGCCATGACGATCGACGGGGCCATCGGCGCCGCGCTCGTCGACTACACCAGCGGGATGACCCTCGGCGTCGCCGGTGGTACTCCGGAGATCGACCTCACCGTCGCCGCCGCTGGCAACACCGACGTGGTACGCGCCAAGATGCGCACCATCGAGATGCTCAAGCTGAACGACGAAATCGAGGACATGCTCATCACCCTCGGCGGCCAGTACCACATCATCCGGCCGCTGAACGGCCCCAACGGCAAGGGGTTGTTCCTCTACCTGATGCTCAGCAAGGCCCGGTCCAACCTGGCGCTCGCCCGGCACCAGCTGCGCACCATCGAGGAGCAGCTGGAACTGTGAGCAGCGGCGACACCCTCCTCCCCCGTCGTACCGCCAAGCAGCCGGACCTTCCGCCACCGGTGCGGCTCCCACCGTCGCTGGCCGGTGACCCGTCGTTGCCGTACCCGGCGATCGGCACCGAACTGCACGAGCTGCGCCTCCAGATCCCCGGGGTGCAGGGAAGTGTCCTCGGCGGAGTCGACGGCCTGCTCATCACGCACGACGTGCCCGACACTCTGGACCCGGACGACCTGGCCGCGATGGCGGCGGCGACCTTCGGCCTCGGCCGGCAGGTCAGCCTCCGCCTCGGCCAGGGCGAATTCCGTCAGTCCACCGTCCGCAACCAGGCCGGCTACTTCTCCGTGTACGCCGTCGGCTCACACGCGCTGCTCTCGGTGGTCGGTGCCGACGCGATAAACGTGGCCCGCCTGCACCTGCACGCCCCACCGGTGGCCGAACGTCTCGCCAAACTCCTCGAACCCGCCTGATCCGCGAGCCGCGGTGAACGTCGGTCAGGTGGCGCCCGTCGAGCCGTCGGTCAGTTCGCGGAGAATGTCGGCGTGGCCGGCGTGCCGGGCCGTCTCCTCGATCAGGTGCACCATGATCCAGCGCAACGAAACCTCCCCGAGCTGCGGGTGGGGCACCACATGGTCGAGGTCGAAGCGGGCCGCCACCTCCCGCGAGCTGGCACACTCCGCCTCGTACGCCGCCGACAACCGCTCGACGGTGTCACCCTCGGCCAACGCGAAGCTGGCCGTCGCGTCCTCCTCGGAGGTGAGATAGACGTCCCCCGGGCCGGGCGCGAGCAGACAGCGGAACCAGTTCCGCTCCACAAGCGTCAGGTGCTTCACCAGGCCGGCGAGGGTGGTCGCCGACGGCACCAGTCGCCGGGCAGCCTCAGCGTCGGAGATGCCCCGCAGCTTCCCCAGCACCACCGCGCGATGAAAATCGAGAAACGCATCGAGCACGACGCGTTCGTCGCCGGTGCTCGCCATCATCGCAGTGAGCACGTGGTCGGGCGGAGCCTCCATACCGGGACCTTAGTGGCAGCCCACCCGTCCCCGCTGCCCCGCGACCCGCCACCGGCGCCCCGTCCGCCGGCCGTCGCCTTCGCCGCCCGATCCGTCGATCACATCTGGTCGACCCGAGCAGACCACACCTACCATGTGCCGGTGATCGATCAGGATCGACGGCGGGCTCCCGTCCCGGTCGTCGCCGCCGCGATCACTTTCATGCTGGGCATGGTCATCCAGGCCGCCCAGGTCAAGACGAGCACCGCGCCCGGGGCCACCGAGCCGAGGACGACCATCTTCGCCGTAGGACTGATCCTTCTCTCCTTGGCCTTCGCGTACGGCTTGTGGCGCCAGGTCGGGCGTGCCCAGATCCTGACAGCCGGCTTCGCCGCTTTCAACATCGCGTACGGCCTTGTGGAACTCCCCGACATCCACCCACTGTCGGTGTTGCGGATGCTGGCCTTCGCTGCCGTTGTCGGCTTGCTGCTGCTGCCCACATCGTCTCGACAATGGTTTCCACCCGGCACGTGAGTCGCCCGGCACCGGTCCCACCGCCCGCAGCGTCCCGGTTGGCCCCGGTCACGAGGATGCCGCCACGGATCAGCCGTGCCTCTTCAGCCCACGGATGTGCGCGCGCACGGCTGCTCAGCCCTGGCGTGCCAGACACTGCCCACCAGGGCCACGGGATAGTCGATCTCTCTGACCTGGCGATCATCGGTCTCGACCGAGAATCGCATCGGCAGGATGCTGCTCTCGAACGCGGTCGCGCATTCGAAGCGCAGTTCGACATCGATCAGGCCGGTATCACCCGGGCCCAGCACCTGAGACGCGCCGGTGTCACGGACCTGGGCACCCGGTCCCTGCCCGGCCGCCGTACGAACAGTGACCGGCGCCTGCCCAGCGTTGGTCACCGCCAGCTGCCCGTCCATCTGAAGAACACCCGAAACGTCCGAACTCTCGCCAGCGATGGACACGGGGACCGCCACGAGCGCGACCGAAGCGCGTCGCTCCCGTTCCTCCCGCGCATCCCGTAGCTCGCTCACACCCAAGCCACCCAGCACCCCGCCGGCTACGAAAGCAGCGACGAGCCCGACACTCATCTTCCGTCTGGTCAGGAGGCCGTCGGAAACCACGCTGCCCGTCGTCGTCGACCGCTGGTTGTGCTCATCCAGGTCGATCACTTCACGCTCCGCCGGCATGATGTCAGCCTAGGGCGTTCCCTGGCAGCGCGTCGCTGGTCGTACACCCCCTGCGGAGCGCAATGCCAATCGATGACCGAACACAGAACCAGGTCGTCGCCTCGATCAAGACTGCGCACCTGGTGGGCGACGGACGAGTCGAACTGTACGCGGAATCATGCACGCGAAGTCGCTCTGACCAAGGCCGGAATCCCGCGACAGCCGCTCTGGCCGTTGCTGGGCCGTCAGCCAGCTTCGACCGATCCGTCTCAGCTGACGTCGGGCCCGGGCTGATACGCGGCGATCCAGTCCCGCAGGCGCTTCATCACCAGGGGATGCAGATCGACCAGGAGTTCGATCCGCTCGGCGACCACGCCCGGTTTCACCAGACCCGCTCGGAGCAGCGCGTCAGCGAACTTGGTGTCCTTCTCCCGGCCGGCCACCAACTTGGACACCACGCAGTCGTGCGGGTCGAGCGCATAGCCACGTCCCGGTTGGGTGTTGTCGGACTCCACAAGCACCAACCGATCGCGCCAACCGTCGGGCAGCACCGCCGTCGAGACACTGACGCCCTGGGCGTAGTAGCCGTACGTCTCGTGAAACGGCGAGAATTCGCCGATGAACGCGTCGACCTGGTCGGCCTTCTAATCGTCCGGATCTTCGACAATCCGACCCGTCGGTCTCAGGACATGCTCCACTCTGCGCGCTTCATGCCGCCCGGTCCCAGCCGCTGCGCTTGAAGGACTCAAGAACCTTCCGACGCTGCGGCTGCGAGAGCACGCCAGCGAAGGGCGAGTTCTGCCGCAACTCGACAGCCTCCGGATCTTCCGAAGTCAGCGCCCGAAGGACAGACCCAGCCCCTTCGTTGATCTTGCTCTGCCAACGCCTCAGCCAGACCTCGGTCATGGTCCCCCGATGCTGCCGGAGCAGCCGATCAAGGTTCTTCGCAGCCTTACCCAACACCTTGTCCGGATCGACCACCAGGCCACCCGCCACCGCCTGGTGCAGCCACAGCGACTTGAGCTGATCACGGGTCAACGCCTGCTTGGGTCGCAACAACGCCTCGACGTGCTCCCGCCTGACCTTGCGGTGCGCACCCACCCGCACGAACGGCAGATCCCCACGTTCACACAGGTTGACCACCTGCTGACGCGACGACCCGAGCAGCTTCGCGGTCGCCCCAGTGGTCAGGAGTTGCGTCCCACTCATGGTCGTCATACTCGCCAACATGCGTCGTAAACGCCAAAAACGCAACTCAATAGCCGGCGTCTGCGCTGCTCAAGGCGCCGCGCTGCGCGTCGTGCGGGGCGGGACGCCCGGCCTGCGGCAAGCTGCCCGGCCGCCCACGGCGCCGGGGCGGGAAGCCACCGACAGCCGCCGGGACACCGCCAAACCGCATCAGGCGCCAGCCGCAGCAAAGGCGTGACGGAAGCTTTCGGGTGGCCCTGTTCGAGTGGTCGGAGCACAGCACTGATCGCGGGTGGGCGACGGACGAGTCGACCTGTACGCCGGATTCTGTGCGCGGCGCGCACCTGGGGTGCGTGCCGGCGGCGGCCATCCATCTCGGCCTGCCGTTGCCGACAGGCTCGTGCGGCCTACCCGCAGACATCGGGCGGGCCGCCCTCAAGCGTCTGCGCGGGCGTCATCCTGCGATGGCAGCCCTTTCTTGGCCTTGCTCCGGGTGGGGTTTACCGAGCCACCCCGGTCACCCGGGGTGCTGGTGGGCTCTTACCCCACCGTTTCACCCTTACCGTCCCCGATGGGGCCGGCGGTCTGTTTTCTGTGGCACTGTCCCGCGGGTCACCCCGGGTTGCCGTTAGCAACCACCCTGCCCTGTGGAGTCCGGACGTTCCTCGGCGGCGGGCCGCAGCCCACCGACGCGACCGCCCGGTCGACTCGTCCGTCGCGTACCCATCCTAACGACACCGGATCCGCGACTATTGCGCCCCTGTGTCAGGGGCCGCCGGGCACGAGGCTCACGCGGGTCCTGCGGACAAGTGGCGATCCGTGGCAGTGGAGGTGGTTCCGGGCCGGCGTGTCGACCGCATTCGCTGCCACGGATCGCGATCACCGGGAACACTCGGGGGTGGCTCGGAGGCGGCAGCGCCGTGGGGGGCAGGGGGCGTGGGGCAGGCGGGCGGATAATGGCGCGGTGACGATGCCGCCGTTCCCTGAACCGACTGCGCCGGCCGACGGGCGGGCCGAGGTGTTCCTGCGCTACCTCGATTATTTTCGGGAGGGCGTGCTGGCGAAGGCCGCCGGGCTGACCGAGGAGGAGCGGCGGGGCAGCCGGCTGCCGTCCGGCTGGACCCCGCTGGAGTTGCTCAAGCACCTGCGCCACGTGGAGCTTCGCTGGATCGAATGGGGATTCCAGGGGCGCGACGTCGCGGACCCGTGGGGCGACCAGCGTGACGAACGGTGGTACGTCGCGCCGGAGGAGAGCTTCGCGGAGCTGACGGCCGCGCTGCGGTCGCAGGGTGCCCACACCCGGGCGGTTGTCGAGGGCACCGACCTGGCCGCACGCGGGGCACCGGGGCCACGGTGGGAGGGCGCGGATCCGGCGTCGCTGGAGCGGATCATGTTTCACCTGGTGCAGGAGTACGCGCGCCACCTAGGTCACCTCGACATCGTGGCCGAGTTGGCCGGTGGCCCGGTCGGCGAGTAGCCGGGGAGGGGCAACCGGCGCAGGTTCCGGACCGCTAGCCTGCGGATCATGGAACTCGCCGAAGCCGCGTTACTACTCGCCGCCGGACTCGCCGCGGGTACGGTCAACGCGGTGGCCGGCGGTGGTTCGCTGATCACGTTTCCGGCGTTGCTCGCGATCGGGTTGCCGCCGGTGCCGGCGAACGTCACCAACTCGCTGTCGGTCGCTCCCGGGTATCTCGCCGCCGTGGCAGGCAGCCGGGTGGATCTACCTCGGTCGCGGTTGCTGGCCGCGTTGGTGCCCACCACGGTGGTCGGCGCGCTGGCCGGTGCCGGGCTGCTGCTGGTCACCCCCGCGCGGGCGTTCGAGCTGGTCGTACCCTTCCTGGTGCTGGGGGCGACAGCGCTGCTGGCGTTCCAGGATCCGCTGCGCCGGCTGGTCGGCCACCCGCGTGACCTGACGCCCCGCCGCCGGGCCGTGACGGTGCAGGTGGTGGTGGCGCTGGCCGCGGTGTACGGGGGTTACTTCGGTGCCGCCGTCGGGGTGATGCTGGTCGCCGGGCTGGCCCTGGTGCTGGACGCGACGCTGGCCCGGGTGAGCGCGATCAAGAATCTGCTGTCCGCTGTGATCGGCCTCACCACGGTGGTCGTCTTCGCCATCGCCGGCCCGGTGAACTGGGCCGGGGTCGCGGTGGTCGCCCCCGCCACGCTTGTCGGCGGTTACGCCGGCGCGCGCCTGGTCCGCCGGCTTCCCTCGGCGATCCTGAAGACCATCATCGTCGTCTTCGGCACCGTGATCGGCACCTATCTCCTCTGGCGCGCTCTAGCCTGAACCCGCGATCTTGCACTTCCTGACCCCGCGAATCAGGCATAAGCAACTTCTCGGCGACCAAAAGTGCAAGATCGACGGGGCGGGGCGGGGCGGGTCAGAGGTCAGCGAGGTGGGCGGTTTCGTTTATCGAGCGGACGGCGACGCCGCCGTCGGGCCAGCGGTCCAGCACCGAGACGCCGGCCGCGTCGAGGTAGAGGCGGTGCAGGAAGGAGTCGGTGGCGGCGAGCGCGTCGCGCAGCATCAGCTTGATCGGCGAGACGTGCGAGACCACCACGACGGTCTGACCGGGGTACGCGTCGAGCAGCCGTCGCACCGCCCGGTCGCACCGTTCGGCGACTGCGGCGAACGACTCGCCGTCCGGCGGGGCGACCCGGGTGGAGGCGAGCCAGGCGTCGAGTTCGCCGGCCCAGCCCTCGCGGACCTCGGCGAAGGTGCGTCCCTCCCAGGCGCCGAAGTCGCATTCGATGAGTTCGTCGTCGCGGCGTACCGGCAGGTCGCCGACGGCGGCGGCGATCGCCTCGGCGGTTGCGATGCACCGGGACAGCGGTGAGCTGACCACGGCCACGGTGTTCGGCGCGAGCGCGGCCACCCGGGCGGCCGTGGCCCGTACCTGGGCCTTGCCCTTGCTGCTGAGCGGGATGTCTCCGCGACCGGAGTAGCGGCCCTGCTCGGTGTACTCGGTCTCGCCGTGCCGGACCAGGACGAGCCGGGTGGCGGTGAAGCTGGGCCGGGGCTCCCAGGACACCGGCGCGCTGGTCAGGTCGGCACCCGGTGACTCGGCCCGGGCGGCGACCTCGGCTGCGCCGCCGCCGGCCGGCTCCGGGCCACCGAGGCGACGCGGCGGCTCGACCACGCGGGGCGGCTCGACGGTCGGCGTGGCGACGCCGGACGCGGCTGCGGCGTCCATCGCGGCGTTGGCGAGGGCGTCGGCGTGGGTGTTGCGGTCCCGGGGGATCCAGCTGAACCGTACGGCGGTGAACCGGCCGACCAGTTGGGCGGCCTCGGCGGCCAACGGGCGCAGACCGGGGTGCTTGATCTGCCAGCGGCCGCACATCTGCTCGACGACCAGCTTGGAGTCCATCCTGACCTCGACCTCGTCGGCACCGAGTTCGGCGGCGGCGGCCAGGCCGGCGATCAGTCCCCGGTACTCGGCGACGTTGTTGGTGGCGGTGCCGATCGCCTCGCTCCGCTCGGCCAGCACCTCGCCGGTGGCCGGGTCGCGGAGCACCGCACCGTACCCGGCCGGCCCGGGGTTGCCCCGGGATCCGCCGTCGGCCTCGACGAGGACCGTACGCGCGGCCACGGTTACAGCCCGGACTCGTTGGTGCGGACCATGATCCGGCGGCACTCCTCGCAGCGGACCACGTCGTCGGGGTCGGCCTTGCGGATCCGGGCCAGGTCGGCGCCGGAGAGCTCCAGCCGGCATCCGCCGCAGCGACCGGCGGTCAGCAGCGCGGCGCCGAGGCCGGTGTCGGTGCGGATCCGGTCGTAGAGCTGCACCAGGTCGGCGGGCAGGTCGTTCGCGAGGGGCTGGCGGGCGGAGCGCTTGAACTCCTCCTCGCGACCGATCTCGGCGAGGCTGTCGTCGCGCCGCTGCTCGGTGGCGGCCCGCCGTTCCCGCACCTCGGTCAGTCGCTGTTCCACCCCGTCCAGCACCGACTGGGCGGTCTCCCGCTGCTCCATCAGCTCCAGCTCGGCGTCCTCCAGGTCGCTCTGCCGGCGGTTGAGGGAGGCCAGCTCGTGCTGAAGCGCCTCCAACTCACGGGCCGGGCCGGTGCCGGCGGCCAGCCGGTCCTCGTCCTTGGTCTTGCGCGCCCGGACCTGGTCCACGTCCTTTTCCAGCCGGGCGATGTCGCGGTCCAGGTCGTCGACGGCGACCTGGGCGCGGACCCGCTCGTCCTCCAGGGCGGACAACTCCCGGGCGAGGGCCTCCAGCTCGGCCCGTTCGGGCAACGACCGACGCCGGTGGGCGAGCTGGGCGAGAGCGGTGTCGATCGCCTGGAGATCGAGCAGGCGGCGCTGGACCTGGGGGTCAGCCTTCACGGTCGGGCTCCTTGTCGTCCGCTGCGGGTTCGTCCGGCGCGCGTTCGTCCGGGTGCGGTGAGGCGGCGTGCACGGTCCACGGGTCGGTGTCCAGGTCGGACACCAGGGTCTCGACGCCGGGCGCGGCCCGTAGCAGCGCCGCGAGGTCGTCCAACCACGGCCGTTCGGTGGCCCAGTGGGTGGCGTCGAGCAACGCCGGCCCTCCGGTGGCGAGGTGCTCGCCGGCCGGGTGGTGGCGCAGGTCCGAGGTGAGGTAGGCATCCACCCCGGCGGCGGTGGCGTCGGCCAGGAAGCTGTCCCCGGCACCACCGCAGACCGCCAGGGTACGCACCAGGCGCTCCGGATCGCCCGCGGCGCGTACCCCGGCGGCGGTGGCCGGTAGTGCGGCGGCGGCCCGGCGGGCCAGTTCGGCCAGGGTCAGCGGCTGCGGCAGGCGGCCGATCCGGCCGGCGCCGCGCCCCTCCCCCTCGGCGGGGGTGCCCGGGCCTGCCGGTTTCAGCGGGCGCAGGTCGAGCAGACCGAACCGGGCGGCGAGCGCGTCGGACACGCCCGGCACGGCCACGTCGGCGTTTGTGTGCGCGACGTACAGCGCGACATCGGCCTTGATCAGCTGGTGGACGATGCGGCCCTTGTAGGTCGTCGGCGCCACCGACGACACCCCGCGCAGCAGCAGCGGATGATGGGCGATGATCATGTCGACGCCCGCGTCGAGCGCCTCCGCGACCGTCTCGGGAACCACGTCCACGACGCAGAGGACCCGGCGTACGGGGGCGGACGGCTCACCGAGCACCAGGCCGACCCGATCCCACTCCTCGGCCCAGGCCGGCGGGTAGTGCCGCACCACCTCGGCCACCACGTCGGCGACGGTCGGCAAGGCTGCGGTTGTGCTCACGGCCGGTGAGCTTACCGGCGTCAGCACGTCTACCGGACGTCACCCGGCCGCGGACCTCGCCGCGGCCGGGCCGTGAACTCTGTGGTGGCCGGTAGCGAGCTGTCACCCCGGGCCCGACCGGCGTCGTCAACTGTGGGGCTGCCGGTCAACCGGTCCGGCAGAGGCGGTCGCGCACGGCGGTCAGCGGTAGCGCCCACGGGAAGGCGTGCTGGTGCCGCTCCCCCGTCCCCGGCGGATGCAGGGGGTAGACGTCATCACCGAAGAGCACCCCCACCCCCCATTCGGAGAGCCGGGCGAGGCCCGCCCGGAAGGCGGGGTGGGCGGCCATCGCCGCGTTGGTGTACGGCACGGCCACCAGCGGTATCCCCCGGCCCTGGGCCTCCACCAGCAGCCCCAGGGCGAGGGTGTCCGCGATGCCGGCCACCCACTTGTTCACGGTGTTGACCGTGGCCGGGCAGACGATCATGGCATCGGCGGTGGGCAGCACGTCCGGGTCGCCCGGGTTCTTGTAGTGCGTGCGTACCGGGTGACCGGTCTGACGGGCCAGTGCGGTGCGATCGACGAACTTGGCACCGTCGGGCGTGGTGATCACGCAGACGTCCCAGCCGTCCTGCTGGGCCAGGTCGACGAGCCGGCCCACGTCTCGGGCCAGTGGCGAACCACAGGCGATGATGTAGAGCACCTGACGGTGCCCGTCGTGGCGGTGCGAACCGGTCATGCCGGCTCCGAGGTCATACTCCTACTCCCATGTGCTCAGCCAACTCTGCGATCGGAGAAGGCGGCGCACCACGTGTGCGACGAAGGACGTCCGACATCACCTCGTGGGCGATCGGGCGGCAGCGGATCTCGGAGGGTGCCAGGCGGTCACCGCGCAGCAGCATCTCCCCGGCGTTGGCCACGTCGCCGATCAGCGCGAAGCCCCGGGCCAGGTCGAGCAGGTGATGCGCCCGGCGTTCGGGCAGCATCGCGTCGAACGGCGCGGGCTGGATCTTCTGGCGGTGCACCTCGACGGCCCGCCCGCCGTCGCCCAGCTCGACGGCGGCCGCCGCCCGGTGCAGCTCCACATTTGTCGGCCCGAACGAGGTCCAGTAGTGGTTGTGGTCGCCGCCGAGCTCGACCGCCGCCGCGTGGGCTCCGTCGAGCAGATCCTCCACGGTGGCGCTGTCACCGATGCGGGAGGCGGCCATCGCACCCTGGAGCAGCAGCATCCCGTAGACGGAGAGGCGCTCGGGACGACTGTCGTTGCCGCCGCCCGGGGCGAGTTGGTTGGCGATCCGCACGTTCAGCTCAAGCGCCGGCCGGGGCCGGCCCATCGCCACCAGCGCGTTGCAGACCCGGGTGGTGGCGACCCCGGCGAGCAGTTGGTCGTCGGCGCGTTGCGCGACGGCGATGGAACGGTCGGCGGCGAGCCAGGCGAGATCGCACTCGCCGAGTTTGCGCAGCACCGAGGAGGCGAGCTGGTAGACCTGCCCGAGCAGGTGGGCGGCACGCTGGGCCTGGTCACCGCCGTACGCGGCGTCGGCCGCCTGGGCGTCGCGGAGCAGCTTCGGCAGGGCCCGGGTGAGCATCCCGTAGCGGCCGTACTGGTAGGTCAGCCAGGCGTGGGTGACCGCCTTGCTCATGTCGGCCAGCGGCGGTGGGCTCGGTGCCGCGTCGAAGTACGCGCTGATCGAGTCGTACCGCTCCAGCGCGGCCCGGATCTCCTCGACCTCGAACTGGTCGATGCAGTTGAGCGCGTCGGTGCGGCGTTCCGGATCCTTGCCGAGCAGCAACTGCACGTCCATCTGGAGGATGTCGGCGATCTCGTAGAGCACGGAGAACTTGTCCAGCCGCCGCACGCCCCGCTCGATCTTGTCGACCCAGCTCTTCGACTTGCCCAACCGGTCGGCGAAAACCTGCTGCGACATTTTTCGCCGGCCGCGCCAGTAGGCCACCCGCCGCCCGATGGGTAGCTCGTCCATCTCCCCAGTCCTCCCCTTTGCTGGAGCCCTGGCCGGGGGCCGGGGGCCGTTCCGTAGGCGCGGCGATCCGTCCGGATCCCTGGTTTCCGCTGGTCGCACAGGAGGTGCGTCAGCCTTCTGGCCGAGCCTCGTAACTTTCGTGCAAGTTGCATCGGCCACTTTGTCAAACAAAACGATGACGGGCTACGGCAGTGACGGGTCTCGACGTACGAGCTGACGCCGGCCAGGCGCGGCGAGGGGAGATGGCACCAATGTGGGGGAATGTCGCACCGCACGTGGCGCGTCTGTCGCCGTTGGAACGGGTACGGCTGCGCCGGATCGCCGTGCGCTACGCCCTGCACGGCTGGGCGATCACCCCGGGCGCCTGCCTGGCGCGGAGCCGCTTCGTCTGCGGTCGGGCCGGCTGCCCGACCGTCGGCTGCCATCCCGCCCTGGAGGACTGGGAGCACGCGGCAAGCACCGATCCGGCGCGAGTGGCCACCTGGTGGCGGTCCCGGCCACACGGCGTACTGCTGCCCACCGGCCGCTCCTTCGACGTGCTGGAGGTTCCCGCCCACCTGGGCCGGCTGGTCCTGGATGCGGTACGCGTCCACCCGGTCGGTCCGGGGGTACGCGGCCCGGTGCTGGTCACCCCGACGGGGCGCTGGATGTTCCTGGTCCGGCCGGGCGACCCACTGCGACCGGAACTGGAGCAGTGTTTCGACGTGGTGCTGCACGGTCGCGGCTCCTGGGTTCCGGCGCCACCGACCCGGCTGCCCGAGGGCCAGGTCCGCTGGGCAGTCGCACCGGAGCAGGCCCGCTGGCAGCTACCGGATGCCTACCTGGTGCAGAACACGCTGGTGGAGGCGCTGCGTGCGACCGGCGTGACGCTGACCCCGGCACTGGTACCCGGCCATCTGCCGCTGCCTCGCCGCAGCCGCTGACCGGGCGCGCGGTGCGACGCGTCGCCGGCCTCTGCCAGACCGGCTCCGGCGCGACCTTCGCCGCGCTCCCCGGCACCGGCAGCGAGACCCGAACCGACCGGCGCTCGTTGGATCCTTCGACGGCGCGCCTGCGCCGGGAGCGGGGATGCGATGTCCACCGGCGACACCAGACACCATCCGGGCGGAGCAGAGCCGCCCCGGCGACACCGACCCGGCCGCCGATGGGCGGCCACCCGTCCCCCGGGCGCCCGGCCCGGCCGTCCCCGGCCGACCGGGTCCCGCCCAGCTATCACCCACCGCCCAGCCCGCTGGCCCTGACCCGAACAGTTACACCCCCGGTTACGCCGGCCCACACCGTCCGGCCAGGTCGCCCCGAAGCCGGATCCGTGGCAGCGGAGATGGTCTCCGGGCGGCGTGTCGGCAGCCGTGACTGCCACGGATCACCGGGCTGCCACGGGGTACCGGGTGCTGCGGGGCGGGGAGGTCGGTCGGGCTAGGCCGACAGGGGCAGGTTGGTGGAGTGCAGGCAGCGCGCGTCGTCGGTGACCACCACGTGCTGGTGCGCGGGCAGCCGATCCAGCCATCCGATCCCGGCCACGCCCATGGCCACCGCCGCGGTGGCGTACGCGTCGGCCAGTCCGAGGTCGTGCCCGACCACGGTCACCGAGCGCAGCCCCCTGGCCGGCGCGCCCCGCCGGGGATCCTGCACGTGCGGGCCACGTTCGTAGACACCCGAGGTGGCGACCGCCAGGTCTGTCCCGGTGAGCGCCAGACAGACCGCCGACGGGTTCCACGGGTGCCGCACGCCGATCCGCCACGGCAGCCCGGTCGAGGAGCGGCCCCGCACCCGGACGTCACCACCGGCGTTCAGGCAGTGGTTGTCGACACCCGCCGCGCGCAACCGGTCCGAGGCCACCTGGACCGCCCAGCCCTTGACGTACCCGGACGGGTCCAGCCGCCCGGTGGCGTACGCGTCGAAGAAGCCGTCGGTGGCGCCCCACAGGTCGGCGCAGCGTTCCAGCACCCGGCGCAGGTCGGCCGACGCCTCGGAGAGCAGCAGCTCGCCCCGGTCGAAGCGGCACACCTCGCTGTCCGGCCGGTACGTGCTGAACCTCGCGTCCACCTCGCGCAGCCAGGCGAACACCCCGTCGGCCAGCGCGGTCAGCTCGACCGTGGGCCGGTCGTCGGCGATGTCGAGGCTGACCGGGGTACCCATCACGTGTTCGACCCGACGCAGCCCGGGTCGGGTCAAGGTGTCCACCCTCACCGCCGCTGGTCGATCGCGGCCTGCAAGGACCGCCGGTAGGCGTCGCTGGTCGCGGTCGCGCCCGAGATGGTGTCCAGGTCGGCGCTCTGCCGTTCCACCACCATCCCCACCGCGCCGCTGTACCGGCTGTCGACCTGGTCGCTGCGCTGGTCGGACTGGGCCGTCCCGCGCGGCAGCCGCTGCGCCGCCGCGTTGACGATCCGGTCGCCGACCACTGTGATGCGGACCTGCACGTCGCCGAACTCGTTGCTCACCACCGGCCCGACGAGCGTGCTGGCGGTGGGTGGCGCGGCGGCGGTGCCGGTCCGGGACGCGGCGGGGGTACCCGGTGCGCCGCTCGAACCGGACCGGCTCGCGCCGGAGGCGCTGCGGGTCGATTCCGGCGCGGTGCTGGCCCGCGGCGTCGTCTCGTCCGAGCCGGCTGCTGGTGCCGGCCCCTCGGCGGCGGTGGGTGCCTCCTGGGCGGGTTGACCGGTGCCCGGTGCGGCCTTGAACACCACAAGCGCGGTGGTGCTGGCGGCCAGGCCGGTGATCGCGAGGAGCGCGCGACGCATGCGGTGGGCCCTCTCAGAGTTCGAAGGTGGCGAGGTGGATCTGCCGGCGGCGGACGCCGGCCTGGCGGAGCACCTGGCGATACTGCTCGACCAGCCCGGGTGGGCCACACAGGTAGACGTCGCGACGAGCCACGTCCGGCACCAGCTGGCGCAGCCCGTCCGGGGTCATCACCTGCCGTGGGACCGGGTCGTTGCGGGAGCCGACGACGTACCAGACCCGCAGACCGCGGTTGCGGACCAGCCAGTCCAACTCCTCCTGCAACAACACGTCGGCCGGGGTACGGGCCCGGTAGATCAGCGCGGCACCGGGCGGCAGTTCCTCCAGCATCGCCCGCAGCGGGGTGATGCCGCTGCCGGCGGCGATCAGCAGCGCGCGCTCGCGGGTGCGGTGGGCCGCCGTGCAGGTGCCTGACGGGCCGACCGCCCAGACCCGTACGCCTGGGTCGAGGTTGCGCAGGTCCTGGGTGTGCCGACCGACCACCTTGACGGTCAGTCGCAGCCAGCGGTCGTTCGCGGCGGCGGAGACCGAGAACGGGTGCGACTGCCACCAGCAGCCCCGGGTCAGGAAACGCCAGCGGAAGAACTGCCCACCCAGCAGCTCCAGCCGGTCGAGGCCCGACCCGGTCAGGTAGAGCGAGACGGCGTCGGGGCTTTCGGTGACCACGTCACTGACCCGTAGCCGGTGCCGCAGGTTGAACCGCAGCGGGTTGATCACCCGACCCCACAGCCACGCGGCGACCACCAGCACGTACAGGGCGATCCATCCGGTACGCGCCGGGCCGGGCCGGAACAACTGGCTGCCGTTGCTGAACTGGTGGGCGAAGCCGAGCAGCAGCACGGCGTACGCGGCCAGGTGGGTGGCGTGCCACAGCTCGTACGGCAGCACCCGGCGTACCGCCCGCACGCTCACCAACCCGACCAGCACCAGCAGGCCGGCAGCAGCGAACGCGGAGACCATGTCCTGGTACTCGCGCAGCATCACGCCGGCCTGGCCGAGCAGCGAGCGACCTTCCAGCCCGGCGTAGCCGACCAGGATCAGCGCCGTGTGGGCGAGCACCGCGACCAGCAGCGTGGCGGCGACGTCGCGGTGCCAGCGGGCGATCCGCTCGCCGCCGGCCCACCGTTCGAGCACCGGCAGGCGGCTCATCATCAGCACCTGGACCAGCAGCAGGTAGCCGGCGACCAGCCCGGTGATCTGCCCGGCGGCGGTGGTCATCGCGGTGGCACCGGTCAACGAGCCGGCCGGGGTGTCCCGCCACCACGGCAGCACGCTGGCCACCAGACCACCCAGGAACAGCACGACAAGCAGCCGCCGACCATTGGCGCCGCGCCGTGGCACGGCCGCCGGTGGGGCGGACGCGCCCGACCCCGGCCGGGCCGGCCGCGGACTGACGTACGGGCGGGGGTAGGTCGTCACGCCCGGCCGCCGCACTCGTCGAGCTGATCGGCCATGCACCGTTTCCGATTCCTGCCGGGCGTCGACCCTGGACGTGACCGGTCTGCCGTGGTGCGACGCCTGCTGCTGAGGGTTTGCCCCGGGAAGGTAGTCACCGGGCCGACACACGACAAGGCCGGTCGACCGCCCCAGGCCGGGGCACTTAAGGCGGCGCTCATCGCGAGCCGGCGTCGGGCGGTTACCGGCCAATCGGGTACGCACGTCACAAGCAGGGCCTTCGCTCGCCTGCCGTTGCCCGGCCGGCGACAATCCCCCAACCGGTACCCTCGCCGCGCCGCCCCGCCGCGCAGGAGAAATTTAAGGCTCGGATAAGGGGTCGCTCAGCTGTCGCCCGGCCGCGCTCCCGAGCCGTGGGCGCCAAAGTAGCAACAGGAAGAGCGCGTGAGCCCTCTCCGCAGCGGGTATTCCGTCGCACCGTTGCTGAACGCGTGAGGGGAAGGCACATGCTCAGCAAAGAGGATCAACGCAGATTTGAGCAGATCACCCGCCACCTACGGGAGAGTGATCCGGCGTTCTTCGCCCGGCTCGACCACCGTGCCCGGGGCCGTCACGGCCGCTGGCTGCTGCTGTTGACCGTCGTGCTCTGGGCGGCGCTGCCGGCGACCACCGTACTCGCCGGCCGGCTGGCCGGGGCCATCTTCGCGGTGGTGCTGTTGACCAACGCGGCGCTGATGTGGCGGTTCCGTCAACGTTGGCTGTGACCGGGCCGGTCGGGGTGGCTTACTCCTCGCCGAGCTGGCGGTAGGCGTGGCGCAGACGTTCGACGAGTCCTGGCCCGCCGATGGCCGGCGCGGGCGCGCCCAGCTGCCGCAGCAACAGGTCCGGTCGGGCGGTCAGGCTCGGCGGGCGGTCCGGCAGCGGCACGGGCGGCAACCAGAACCGGTCGACCGCCTCGGCCAGCGGCGTGACGGGCAGGTCGGCCAGGGCCCGGACGGCCCCGGCCGCGGGCATGGTCACCTCGTGGTCGCCGGGCCAGCCGGGGTCGGCCGCCCCGGTGCCCGACGGGGCCGAGGAAGCACTGTGGCCGGTCGGGTTCGTCACGTCCCGGCGCGCCGGTTCGTCGGCGCGGCCCGCCGCTTCGCCGCCACCGGGCGGCCGGCGCGCCGGTTCGCGGTCGCCGGGCCGCCGGCTCGTCAAGGCGTCGGTGGCCGATGCACCTGCGCGCAGCTGCCGTAGCCGGGCGAGCAGGTCCGCCCGGCTACGCCCGCGCCAGTGCAGCAGGGTGAACGGGTCCGCGTCGAACGCCTCGGCGAGCAGATAGAAGGTCGCCGCGAGGTGTTTGCAGGGCACTGCGACGTCCGGGCACGAACACCGCTGGTCCAGTTCGCCGATCGCCGCCGGAAACAGCGGCGCCTCGGCGGCGGCGAACAGCTCCTCCAGCTCGGCCGGCAGGTCGCCGGCGAGCAGCCGGGCGCTGAAGAACGCCTGGGCGGCGAGTTCCGCCTCGATCCGGGCCCACAGCCGGGCCGGAAAGGGCGGAAGTGCGACGCTTACCTGGTACGGCCGGGCCCGGGAGCCCTGCACCACCGCGGTAACCACGCCTGGCGCGACGTCGAGGCGGAGCACCTGCCCGGCGCGGGCGTACGACCGGCCCCGGGTCAGCCGGGTGCCGAGCGCGAACGACTCCAGCACCTCCAGAAATCGGCGGGACCACCAGGAGACGCCGATCGCGCCCCGGGTGCTGCGGGCCCGCAGACCGCCGTCGACCCGGCGCGGCGGGCCGTAGTCGGCGAACCTGCCGCCGTCGTCGGCCCTCACTCGGCCACCGCCCCCGCCTCCAGCGTGAACAACTCCCGTAGCTGAGCGGTGGACAGCTCGGTCACCCACTGCTCGCCGGTGCCGACCACCGAGGCGGCCAGGCCACGCTTGTCGGCGATCAACGCAGCGACCTTCTCCTCCACCGTGCCGGCGCAGACGAACTTACGGACCTGCACCCGGCGCCGCTGTCCGATCCGGAACGCCCGGTCGGTGGCCTGGTCCTCGACCGCCGGGTTCCACCACCTGTCGACGTGCACCACGTGATTGGCGGCGGTAAGCGTCAGTCCGGTGCCGCCGGCCTTGAGCGAGAGGACGAACAGCGCCGGTCCGCCGTCGGACTGGAAGCGGGTCACCATCGCATCCCGGTCGGCCTTACCGACCCCGCCGTGCAGGAAGAGCACCTCCCGGCCGAACCGGGCCGACAGGTGCCCGCGCAGCATCCCGCCGAACTCCGCGTACTGGGTGAACAGCAGGGCCTTCTCCCCCGCCGCGAGGACCTCGTCGAGGATCTCCTCCAGCCGGGCCAGCTTGCCCGACCGTCCGTGCAGGGAGGAGCCGTCGCGGAGCAGCTGCGCGGGGTGGTTGCAGACCTGCTTGAGCCGGGTCATGGTGGCCAGCACCAGCCCGCGCCGCTCGATGCCGTCGCTGGATTCGATCCGGGCGAGCATGTCGTCGACGACCACCCGGTACAGCGCCGCCTGTTCGGCGGTGAGGTTGCAGACGACCTCCATCTCCAGTTTCTCGGGCAGGTCGGTGATGATCGACGAGTCGGTCTTGAGCCGGCGCAACACGAACGGACCGGTGATTCGGCGCAGCCGTTCGGCGGCCTCGGTGTCCCCGTGCCGTTCGATCGGTTCGGCGAACCGCTTGCGGAACGTCGCCGCCGGGCCGAGCAGGCCCGGGTTGGCGAACTGCATGATGGACCAGAGGTCCGCCAGCCGGTTCTCCACCGGCGTGCCGGTGACCGCGATGCGGTGCCGGGCGGGCAGGGCGCGTACCGCCTCGGCCTGCCGGGTGGCGGCGTTCTTGATGGCCTGCGCCTCGTCTACGACCACCCGGTGCCAGTCGACGCCAGCCAGCTCCGCGGCATCCCGGGCAGCCACCGAATACGTGGTGAGGACCAGGTCCGCGGCGTGCACGCTGGCGGTGAACTCCGTGCCGCGGGCCCGCTGCGCGCCGTGATGCACGTGTACGCGTTTGTCCGGGGTGAACCGGGCGGCCTCCCGCTGCCAGTTGCCCACCAGCGACATCGGGCAGATCAGCAGGGTCGGACCGGCCTGCGGCGGGTCGGCGGCCAGCAGCGCCAGCAGCTGCACGGTCTTGCCCAGCCCCATGTCGTCGGCGAGCACCCCACCGAGCCCCAGCGACTGGAGAAACGCCAGCCAGGCCAGCCCTCGCCGCTGGTACGGCCGCAACGTGCCGTGGAAGGACGGCGGCTCGTCCAGCGGGGCGAGCCGGCGGTCCACGGCCCCGGCGAGCAGGTCACCGAGCGCGCCGTCGGCGCTCACCTCGAGCACCGGCAACGCGTCCGGTTGCTCGGCATCGGACAGACCGAGCCGCAGCAGGTCGGCCACGGTCAGCTCACCGCTGGCCCGCAGCAGGCGCAGGCCGGCGGCGAGCCGCTTCGGGTCCAGCTCGACCCAGCGCCCCCGCAGCCGTACCAGCGGGGTCTTCAGCTCCGCCAGCCGGGTCAACTCGTCGGAGGTCAACGGCTCGTCGCCGAGAGCCAGCTCCCAGCGGTAGTCGACCAGGGCGTCCAGTCCCACCCGGTCGGCCGGGCCGGTGACCGTGCCGGGCGCGCTGCGGGAGCTGGCCCGCAGCCGGGCGCCGAGCCGCGATGCGGGCCGTCGCCACCACGACGGCAGCAGCACCGTGAAGCCCGCCGCGTGCAGCGTCGGAGCGCCCTCGCGCAGGAACCGGTGCGCGCCCTCGGTGTCCAGCTCCAGCGCCTCCGGCCGGGCCGTACGCAGAGCCACGTCCAGTTCCGGCCACAGTCGGCTGGCCCGGCCGAGTTCGGCCAGCAGGATCTCCTGCGGATGGTCACCGGCCACGGTCTCGCCGTCGCCGCGCCACACCTGTCCGGCGTCGACGTGCAGGCCCGGCTCGTCGTTGACGCGCAGTCCGAACTCGACCCGCCACCGGCCGGTGGTGGCGACCACGGCATCGGGGTCGGCCGGCACCACAGTCACCGGTTCGGTCAGCTCGTCGGCCGACGGCTCGACCAGCCGGAAGCTCGCCCGCACCGTGCCACCGTCGGCGTCGCGCTGCCACTGGTCCAGCTCGGAGCGGAGCGTGCGCAGCGCCGCCGCCTCGGCGGTGAACCCGCGCTGCGGTCCGGTCAACGCGCCCAGCCAGGCCGTCACGGCACCGTTCGGTCGCGTCCCCCGGGCCAGCGTCATCGGCGGCAGCGCGGCGCGCACGGCCGCGTCGGTGAGCGCGTCGAGCGCGTCAGCGACCAGCAGCCCGGGCACCTCTGCCGACCTGTCGGCGCGGCCCGACGCCCGGGTGGCGGCCCCTCGGCCGGAATGGTCGGCAGCCGCACGGGTCGAGGCCGCTCGACGGCGGCCGGCGTCCGGCGAGGCCGCCCGGCGGGCGGGCGCCGTCGCGGGCAGCTCCGCCTCGACCACGGCCCGGGCTGCGGGGGGCAGGGCCAGCGCCAGCGACCGGGCCCAGGCGGCGTCCGTGCCGGTCAGCAGCGGTCGCCACACCGCCCAGGCGTCGGATGCCCCGGTGGCCGAGAACGGATCGGTGGCCGAGAACGGATCGGCGAGGCTGGGCAGGACCCGGCCGCGGGTGGCCAGGTCGGTGGCGAAACCGGCCAGTTCGGCCAGGTGTCGCAGGCTCGCGCCGGGTGCGGCGGCCAGCTTCTCGACGGTACGCAGCAGCGACAGCGCGGCGTCCGGGGCGTACGCCAGCACCGGAACCTGCCACCCGGCGAGGGTGACCGGACCACGGACCGGTGCCACGACGGTGGTGCGGACCAGTTCCGGTGAATCCAGCGGCGAGCCGGCGCGGGTGGGCAGGCGCAGCAGCGCCGTGCCGAGATCGTCCGGTTCGGCGACGTCGGCCAGCAGTGCGACCAGTTCGGCGTGCCCGGCGGCGAACGGGTGTGGGCGGGCTCGCGGCGCCCGGCCGGGACGGCGCGGGGCCGCCGGTGGCAGGGTGCTGTCCTCGGCCCAGACCGCCAGCCCTCGGCCGGGCAGCCACATCCCATGGACGACCAGCACGCACTCCCCCTCGAACCGGGCGGGTCCGCGCCACGTCGGCGGCGACCCGGGGCCAGGATAGGCGGCGCCGACCGGCTAGCGTCGGCGCCATGTGCGACCTCCTGGTGATCGGCGGCCTCGGCGTCGATGTGCGAGTGCGGGTGCCCCGGCTGCCGTTGCCGGTGGTCGACTCGGTCACCGTCGATCCGATCGAGTTGCGGGTCGGCAACACCGGCGCCGGGGTGGTCCTCGCCGCGCACGCGCTCGGGCTGCGGGTGACGGTGGTCGACACGGTGGGCGTGGATCCGGCCGGTGCCGTCGTGCGAGCCGCGCTGGCCCGTACCGGCGTGCGGGCGGTCCTGGCCGACGACCCGGCGGGTACCCGGCGGTCGGTGAACCTGGTCGACCCTGGCGGGCGGCGGATGTCGCTGTACGACCCCCGGGCCTCGGACGGTCCGCCACCGTTCGCGGCGCCCCGGGTGGCGGAGCTGATCGAGGACGCCACCCACGTGCATCTGTCGATCATGGGATGGGTGCGGGAGTTGCTGCCCGACCTCGGTGACGTGCTCAGCGAGGGGGTGGGCGCCTCGACCGACCTGCACGACTGGGACGGGCACAACCCGTACCACCGCCGCTTCGCCGACGTCGCCGAGTTGGTGCTGGTCAGCGGTGCGGCGCTCGGGGACCGGGCGGCGGCCGTGGCCGGCACGCTGGCACCGCGCCCGGTGCTGGTGACCCGGGGCGCGGACGGTGCCGATCTGTACCTGGGCCGGGACGTCCATCGCGTTCCGGCGGCCGTCCCGCCCGGCCCGGTGATCGACACCAACGGCGCCGGGGACGCCTTCGCGGCGGGGATCATCGCGGCCCGGTCCCGTGGCGCGACCTGGCTGGAGGCGGCCGGGTACGCGTCCCGTGTCGCCGCCGCGGCCTGCACCCACGACGGCATGGAGTACCCGCCGGGGCTGCTCCCCCGCGACTGACCGATCGGGGCGTACCGCTGCCGGGTGGTGCTTGACAGCCCCCTTGGTAAGTCGTAGCTTACCGTTCGTGGCCACTTACCGATCTGACGAGGGCTGGGACGCCCTCGGCGACCCCACCCGTCGCGCCATCGTCGCGTGCCTGGCGGAACAGCCACGTGCCGTCGGCGAACTCGCCCGGGAACTACCGATCAGCCGGCCCGCGGTCTCCCAGCACCTGAAGGTGCTCAAGGACGCCGGACTGGTCGTCGACCAGCAGGCCGGCACCCGACGGGTCTACCGGCTCAACCCGGCCGGCGTGGCCGCCCTACGCGACCAACTCGACACGTTCTGGCGCCGCGCGCTGGACAGCTACCAGGACGTCGTCGACCAGACCACCGAGGAGGACTCATGACCCAGGCAGCGGATGTGGTGGTGCGCCGCCAGATCATCGTGAACGCGCCGATCGAACGGGCGTTCACCACGTTCACCGAACGCTTCGGCGACTTCAAGCCACGGGAACACAACCTGCTCGGCGTCGCGATCGCCGAGACCGTGTTCGAGCCGAGAGTCGGTGGCCACATCTACGACCGTGGCGTCGACGGCACCGAGTGCCGCTGGGCTCGGGTGCTCGCCTACGACCCACCGGACCGGGTCGTGTTCAGCTGGGACATCAACCCCAAGTGGCAGGTCGAGACCGAGCCCGACAACACCAGCGAGGTCGAGGTGCGGTTCGTCGCCGAAACCCCGCACCGCACCCGGGTGGAACTGGAACACCGCCACCTCGACCGGCACGGCCCCGGCTGGGAGTCCGTCCGGGACGGCGTCGCCGACGACGGAGGATGGCCGCTCTACCTTGACCGCTACGCCGCCCTGTGCGACGCGTCCGGCTGACGGCAGGATCATCCCGCTTCGCCCTGCGGGTCACCGACGGCCGGGGCAGGATGGGCGCATGGCATCCACGGTTGAGATCCCACTGGTGGGCGGCACGGCCGACGGCGAGCACGTCACCGTCGAACTGGACCCGAACGGCCGGCCCCCACTGACCCACCACCACCTGGGGCCACAAGGGCTGGCGGCAGCGGAGATCTACGAGTTGGAGTCCGTCGACACCGACCGCCAGCAGTGGCGCTACTGCTGGCGGGGGCCGGCGGTCTGACCCGGCCCCCGCCACCGGTCAGGCGCCGACCTCGACCAGAGACCGGTTGCGCAGGCTCTCCAGCACCGCCCGGGTGACCTGGGAGGTGCCTCTGGCCTCGTCACACACCCGCGCCACCCGCTGGGCGGTGACCTCGGCCCGCTGCTCGCGCTCATCCCACAACTGGTCCACCTCGGCCAACAGGGGGCCCTCCACCTCACGCTCCACACCCCGCAACGCCGGCACCCCGAGTCGCTGGGCGAGGTCGAAGACCTTGCCGGCGTACGGCAGGGGCAGAAACGGCGTACCCATCATCGCGGCGAAGATCAGGAAGTGCAGGCGCATACCGACCGCCAGGTCGAAGTGACGCATCAACCCGAGGATCTGCTGCGGTGAGTAGGTGCCGTGCAGGATCCGCCCCCGCTCTGCGGCGATCATGTGCGACAGCACCCCGTGCGAGTGCCGGATGTCGTCGCGTTCCATCGGCACGAACAGCACGTGCGCGTCGATCCGGTGCACCAGGAAGTCGCCGATCTGTGCCAGCAGCCGGTGGTATCCGTCCACGTCCAGCCGTTCCGCTGCCCGGCCCGGCTCCCGCACGCTCATGCCGACCAGCCGTTTGCCGGCCGGCACGCCCTCCTCCCGGAGGAACTGCGCGGGAAAGTCCTCCGGTTCCAGCAGGAACGCCGGATCGCCGGTGACGGTGATCGGATTGAGCAGACCGGCCTCCTCCAGCACCATCCGCGACTCCTGGTCGCGTACGGTCACCTGGACGGCACCCGCCAACGTCTCCCGGACCATGCCGGTGTCCACCATCTCGTTGAGCGGCCCGACGCCGACGGCGTACGTCAGCAGGGGCAGACCCCGCTCCTGCGCCACCCGGACCACCCGCAGGTAGCGGCGGGCCTCCTTGTCGTAGAGGATGCCGCCGCCGCCCAGGATGAGCAGGTCGAGTTGAGACAGTACGAGAGCGGAGTCGGTCCGGCTGACCCCCTCCCACGGCACCGCCTCCACGTCCGGATGGGCGACCGCGGTGTGTGCGGGATTCCGCGAGAACACGATGATCCGGGCGTGTGGCTCCTGCTGCCGCAGATCGGTCAGCAGACCGGTGAGGATCGCCTCGTCGCCCAGGTTGCGCCCGCCGTACGAGCCGAGCACGCCGATGGTCAGTCCGGCACGCGTCATCCGTCGCTCCTCCCCAGGTGCGTCCGCTCGGACGTTTCCCCGCTGCGCTGGTGAACAGTCCTCGCCGGTGGGCCTGGGGCAAGGCCGGCGGGAAACGGGTTGCCCGTACGGGTGCCCGACCGGCAGCGTGCACGACATGCAGGCGCAGACACGGAATCGGCTACGGTGGGCCCAGTTGCCCCCTGATGTCCGATCCGCCGTGGAGGAGATCCTCGGCGACCGGGTGATCGAAGCGGTGTCGCAGCCCGGCGGATACTCCCCCGGCACCGCCGACCGGGTACGCACCGCCAGCGGGCGGCGCGCCTTCGTCAAGGCGGCCAGCCCGGCCCAGAACCCGGACACCCCGGACATGCACCGGGCCGAGGCGCGGATCACCGCCGCACTGCCCGCGTACGCCCCGACGCCCCGGTTGCTCGGCTGCCACGACGACGGCCACTGGGTGGCACTGGTGCTCACCGACGTCGACGGACGCCACCCCGTCACCCCGTGGCACGCCGAGGAACTCGACGCGGTGCTTGACGCCCTGGAACGGATGTCGACGGCGCTCACGCCCAGCCCGGTGGCGGAAGTGCCGGCCATCGCCGAGCGGCTGGCCGACGAGTTCGCCGGCTGGCGGCGAATAGTCGACGACCCGCCGCCGGAGTTGAACGCCTGGGCCCGGACGCATCTCGACGACCTCTGCTCGTGGACGGACCACGGCCTCGCCTCGCTGGCCGGCGACACCCTGTGCCACGTGGATATCCGCGCGGACAACCTGCTCGTCGACCGGGCCGGCCGCGTCACAGTGGTCGACTGGCCCTGGGCGGCGCGCGGCCCGAACTGGCTGGACACCGCGATGCTGCTGCTCGACGTACGCCTCCAGGGCGGGCACGACACCGAGGCGCTGATCCGTCGGCTTCCGCTCACCGCCGCAGCCGACCCGGACGCGGTGACCGGTCTCTACGCCGGCCTAGCCGGCTTCTTCACCGACCGGGCGCGCCTGCCCGCGCCGCCGGGCATCCCCACCCTCCGGGCGTTCCAGCACGCCCAGGCCGAAGTCCTGCTCACCTGGCTGGCCGAACGCATCGCCACCTGACCCGACCCGCCCCGCCCGCACCGCACCGCACCGCACCGCCGCACCACACCGCCGCACCGCACCGCACCGCCGCACCGCCGCGCCGCGCCTGATGGTCGAGGCAGCAAGATCCCCGAAACTGCTGCCTCCAGCCGCGGCGACCCAGCAACATCCCCGAAACTGCTGCCTCGGAGCAGCGGTGGCCCTGCGACAATCCGACGTTGCTCCCCTCCCAGCGGCGGTCCCCGCGACACTCCGGCGACCTCCTTGGGGTGGCGGGGCCGGGTTGGTGGGCGGGGTTTCAGGTGGGCGGGGTGGACACGTGGGTGAGGAAGGGCAGGACCACCGTGGGCAGGGCCGGTGAGTCGACGATGTCGTAGTGGGTGAGCCCCGGGAGGACGGCCAGCCGGGCGGCCGGACGACCGGTGCCGTCCCACCCGGCGTCCCGATGGCCGCCACCGAGCAGGCCGAAGAACTCCACCATGTGCGCCGGGCGAACCGAGTCGGCGTCGGCGAAGACCAGCATCGTCGGCGTGGTGATCGCCGCGACCTCCGATGACCAGTCGTAGTCGCGGCGCAGCAGTTCACCGGTCCGGACCCAGAGTCGTGGCCAGTCCTGCGGGCGGGGCGCGACGCGCCGGTAGAGCTGCTCGGGCGGGGTGCCGCGCATCCGCTCGGCGGCCGCCTCGTCGGGCTCGGGCATGCCGGCGAGTACCTCGGGAAACCAGCCCTGCCGCCGACATGGCGCGGAGACCACCACCAGGCGGCGGAGCAGTTGCCGGTGCTGCACCGCCAACCGCAGGGCGACTCCACCGCCGAGGGAGAAGCCGAGCACCTCGGCCTCGGCCAGACCAAGGTGAACGATCAGCGCAGCCACGTCGTCGGCCATCGACTCGTACCGCAGCGGGCGGCCGGGGTCGGCGGTGCGGCCGTGACCCGGCAGATCGACGCTGACCACCAGGCGACGCCGCGCGAACGCCGGTCGGATCGCGGCGAAGGTCTCCGCCGTGCCGAACCCGCCATGCAGCAGCACCAGCGGGCGACCTTCGCCCTCCGTCTCGTACCAGAATCGAACGCCGTCGAGCTGCGCGTAGCTCATGCTGTTCCTTCCCTGCTCCGACGCGGGACGGGCACCGCCCCGCCGGATGCCGAGTCGTCGTTGCCGAGCCGGTGCCGGGAGCACGACACCGATACGATCAGCGAGTCTCGATGCTCTCAGCAGTTACCCACCCCGGATGAGGTGAGGTGCGGTGGCCGTTGTCGTCGACCTGCTCAACATCACGATCATCCTGCATGGGCTGCTGAAGCTGACCGCCATCACGAACGCGATCCGCTGGATCAGCGAACGGGGCCGGGACTACCGACTCGCGTACGACCGGATGCCACCCGCCGACGACGCGGCCAAGCTACGCCTGCTGGTCGAGTGCGGCGGCACCTTCTTCCCGTTCGGCGCGAAAGATCACCGGATCCGGCGGCGATACCTACGTTGGCAGCGACGGTCCCGGCGGTGGCGGGCGGCAGCCGTCGCGTTGCGGATCTGGGCCACGGTCTGTTTCACCGCGCCCGGACTGGTCGCGCTTACCGTCTTCGGCACAGCCGGTCCCGCCTTCTTCCTACCCCGGCCGCCCGGCTCCCGCTGGCTCACTCTCGGCGCCGCACTTGTCGCCGCCGCCATCGTCATCGCGATCTTCTTCGAGGCGCTGACCTGGTATCTGACCGTACGCGGCTACGCCCGCCGGTTCCTCACCACGGGCTTCCACCGGACCCGGGTCGACTCGACCGGAGAGAACCTCGCGGAACTGCGGGTCTACATCTACCTCGCGGCGTCGATGGTGTTGGCCAACTCCATGCTCTGCCTGACGGCGGCCGTCTCCTTCGGCTCCTACCGCTACCTCGACGGCAACGAGGTCGGCTACGGTCCCAGTGCCGTTGCCGCAGCCTGCCTGCACACCGCGTCGAGCATGTCCTTCCTGGGAGAGTCACCCTTCACCACCCACAACTCGGTGGGCAGCCTGATCGGTGTACTCGACCTCGGGTCGGGCGTGATGCTGATCCTGTTCGGGCTGACACTGCTGCCGGCGATGCTCAACCTGAACGGACGAGACGAGTAGGTGGTGCGTGGTGGGCGCGGCAGGTTTCGAACCTGCGACCCCTCGCTTGTAAGGCGAGTGCTCTCCCGCTGAGCTACGCGCCCGGACGCCGTACGGCGGGCCGGCGGTTGGCAAGCTTACCCTGCCACCCGCCGGCCCCGGCGGACGCCTCGCGACCGGTGGGCCGGGTCAGGCCACGGCCTCCGCCAGGGCCTTACGCCAGCCCTGCTGGTCGCGGGCCTCACCGGGCATGTGCATCTCGGCGAAGCGGACCACGCCGGACCGGTCGATGACGAAGGTGCCCCGGTTGGCGATGCCGGCGACCTCGTTGAAGACGCCGTACGCCTGAGCGACGGCGCCGTGCGGCCAGAAGTCGGACAGCAGCGGGAACTGGTAGCCCTCCCGTTCCGCCCAGATCTTGTGGGCGTACACCGAATCGACGCTGACGGTGAGCACCTGGACCTCGTCGTTGACGTACTCGTCGAGGTTGTCCCGTACCTCGGTCAGCTCACCTTGACACACCCCGGTGAACGCCAGCGGGTAGAAGACCAGCAACACGGTACGCCGGCCCCGGAATTCGGAGAGTCGGACCTGCTGGTTGTTCTGGTCCTTCAACTCGAAGTCGGGCGCCTCGACGCCAACCTCGATGGGCATGCGAACTCCTCGGATCGGTTCGGGACGGCCTCGGTCACTCGCCGTGGGTGGGGTTACTTCTTGCCCTTGGCGCCGCGACGTAGCACGAGTCGGGCACCGCTCCAGTCCTTGCCGGCGTTGACCGTGGAAGTCTGCTGAAGACCAGCGGTGGGTGCCGACTCGGCGATCTCACTCGGTTCGACGTGGCCGTCGCGGCCGGCCTTGGGCGTCAGCAGCCACACGACCCCGTTGTCGGCCAGCGGGCCGAGGGCGTCGACGAGCAGCTCGAAGAGATCACCGTCGCCGTCCCGGTACCAGACCAGCACCGCGTCGACCACCTCGTCGGTGTCCTCGTCTACCAGATCTCCACAACGGTCGGTCAGGGCGTCTCGGAGATCGGAGTCGACGTCGTCGTCGTAGCCCATCTCCATGACGACCATCCCCGGCTCGATGCCGAACCGGTCCGCCAGGCTGCGTACCCCGTCAGCAGCCTGACCAGCGGTCGCGCTCACTGTCGCGTGCCTCCTCATCTCGTCCGAGCCGGCGTCTGCTCGACGCCGTCAGGCAAAGTCCACACAGTTGTGCCCTCCTGCGCAAGTGGCGCACCGGGTGGAACGAAATTTACCGTGCCAGCAGCGTACGGGCA
This sequence comes from Micromonospora sediminimaris, assembly GCF_016863575.1. Taxonomy (NCBI): domain Bacteria; kingdom Bacillati; phylum Actinomycetota; class Actinomycetes; order Micromonosporales; family Micromonosporaceae; genus Micromonospora; species Micromonospora sediminimaris. The sequence continues at coordinate 82,572 of NZ_BOPD01000023.1, read as the reverse complement.
CCCTGGGTGATGGCCTCCTCGGACACCAGGACCTGTCGGGCGGCCGGACCCAGCGGCACAAAAGAGTCAACTGCGGCCACCCGGCGTGCCGCGCCGACATATCCGGCGTCCACCAGCGCGGCGATCACCCCCTCACCGACCCCACCGGACCGGCGTGTCTCGTCCACCACCAGCACCCGGCCGGTCGCGGCGGCCTCCCGGATGAGGTCGGCCACCGGCAGTGGCGCAAGCCAGCGCAGGTCCACGACCCGGGTGCCGATCCCCTCGTCGGCCAGCGCCGACGCCGCCCGCAACGACATTCGTACGCCGTTACCGAAGGTGATGATGGTTACGTCCTCGGCCGAACCGACTCCGTACACGCGGGCCCGTCCCACCGGCACGTGGCCGCCGGCCCAGGCGCCGGGATCCGCGTAATCGGCCAGCCACTCACCATCACCGTCGGTGTAGAGGTCGCGGGTGTGGTAGAGCGCGATCGGCTCCAGGAACACGCAGACGCTGCCGTCCACCGTCGCGCTCGCCAGGCAGGTCCGCAGCATCGCCGCCGCGTCGTCCGGCCGCGCCGGCACGGCGATCACCAGACCCGGCACATCCCGCAGTACGGCCACCGAGTTGTCGTTGTGGAAGTGCCCGCCGAAGCCCTCCTGGTACGCCAGCCCGGCCACCCGCACCACCATCGGATTGCGCAGCGCTCCCTGCGAGAAGAAGCGCATCGTCGCCGCCTCCCCGCGCAGCTGGTCCTCGGCGTTGTGCAGGTACGCCAGGTACTGGATCTCCGGCACCGGCAGCATTCCGGCCAAACCCGCGCCGAGACCGAGGCCGAGGATCGAGGTCTCGTCGAGCAGCGTGTCGAACACCCGGGCGACACCGAACCGGTCACGCAGGCCCTTGGTCACCCCGTAGACCCCGCCCTTGGCGGCGACGTCCTCACCGAAGACCGCCATCTGCGGATGGCTGAGCAGCCCGTCGGTGAGCGCCGCGTTGATGCTCTGCGCGAGGGTGAGCGGCCCGGCCAGTTCCGGCGGCTTGCCGCCGAACGCCTCGGCCCGCGTCACGGCGTCGGGCCCGGCGGCGCGGGCGCCCGCGTCGGCGACCGCCAGGGCGACCCGCACCGGGCGGCGCGGTGCCAGCGGGGCGATCACCTCGGCGGCGTCGGCCAGCTTCGGCTCGTCGAGCACCTCCTCGGCGATCCGGCGAACCTGCCAGCCGATCTCGTCGTAGCGGTCCAGCAGTTCCGGGCCGCTGGCCAGGCCCGCGTCGACCAGCCGCCGGGCGGTGGCGACCACCGGATCGCGGGCCACCTCGGCGGTGATCTCCGAGGCGGGGCGGTACGCGCTCTCGGCGTCCGCACCGGCATGGCCCATCAGCCGGACCGTGGTCAGGTGCAGCACGGCCGGGCGGCGGTGCCGGCGTACCCAGGCCGCCGCCTCGACCGCCACCTCGTAGGTGCCGACCAGGTCGGCACCGTCGGCGGCGAAGTACCGGATGCCGGGCTTGGACCGCAGGGCTGTCGCCACCCACCCCTGCGGCGACCGGACACTGATGCCCAGCCCGTTGTCCTCGCAGACGAAGAGCACCGGGATGCGCAGGCCGGTGTGGTCGTACCAGCCGGCGGTGTTGAATGCGGCCGTGGCGCTGGCGTGGTTGATCGAGGCGTCCCCGAACGAACAGACCACGATGGCGTCGGCTGCCCAGGGCGTCGGTTCGGGTTCCACGCCGGCTCGGTTCGCTTCGCCTCGGGCGTCCAGCCGACGCAGCCGCTCCACGGCAAGACCCATCCCGACCGCGCGGGGCAGGTGCGAGGCTACGGTCGAGGTCGTCGGGACCACCGCGAGGTCGGCGCGGCCGAACACCTTGTGCCGGCCACCGGCGATCGGCTCCTGGCTGGAGGCCACCATGCCGCGCAGGACGTCCCGGGCAGCGTCGGCGTACGCCCGGGGCAACGGCCGCTTGACCCCCGTCATCCGCATCCCGTCGGGCCCGACGTCGTCGCCCGGCCCGGGAGCCGGCACGGTCACGGTCGCCGGTCGGGAGTGGGCCAGTGGCACGGCCGCCGGTTGGTCCCCGACGGCGGTAGCCTGCCCCTCCGGGTTCGAGCCGGAGTCGGCGGCCCGGGGCAGGTCGGCAGCGTCACCGTCACTCCGGTCGATCGCCGCCGCGCCGGGCGAACCCACGCCGTCGGGCGAACCCGTGCCGCCGGACGAGCCCGCGCCGCTCGGCGAGTCGGTTCCGTCCGTGGCCGGACCGCCGGCCGGCTCGCCCGGGGCGGCCCCCTGTTCGCTGCTCTCCGGCAGGTCCGGAACGGGCGACGCGCCGGACCGACCGGAAGGGCCGGCCTCGGTGGTACGGCCGGCCTCCGCAGCGTCCGTCGGCTGGCTGGCCCGGGCCGCCGGAGCAGTCTCGGCGGCCGGCTCACCCGACCGCACGGCCGACGCGGACGGTGGCACAGCCGGCGCGGACGGGTCCGCCTGGGCGGCGCGGACGCAGTAGAAGGCGCCGGAGCGGTAGTGCAGCAGGGCCGGGTCCGTGGGCCGCAGCGCCGCCGCCACCGCGGCGTTGCCCTCGTGACCGGCGGAGCCGATGGTGTAGTAGCCCTCGCCGAAGCTACGCAGCCAGCGGCCGGCCAGGTCGAGTTGCCGGCTGGTGACCTGGGCGTCGAAGAGGTCCAGCAGTTGGGCACCGGTCAGTGCGCTGCCCTCGGCCACCGGCCGCGCCGGGTCGCTCCGGTGCGGCGGCGCGGCGAGGGCGGCCAGGGACTCCCGGAACCGGTCGTCGAGATCCTGCGGGGTGGTCACGTCCGACAGCATTACCGACCGGGGCACGCCTCGCACAGCCGAGTGCCTCTCACGGCTGCCCGGTCGGGCCGCAGTCCTCCGGGCAGCCGCCGTCGGAAACCTTCCACACCAGATCACGAAGTGCGGCGAGTTCCTCGTTGTCGAGCCGGGTCAGCAGTCGGGAGTCGGAGAGTACGAGATGGACCCGCTCGCGCATCCGCCGGCCGGCATCGGTCACCACCAACGTCTTCTGCCGCCGGTCTGTCGGGTCGACCCGGCGCTCGACCAGCCCGGCCTGCTCCAGCTTGTCGACCAGCGCGGTGACGTTGGACCGGTCGCAGCGCAGCTGGTCGGCGAGCTCGCGGGCGGGCAGCGGACGGTCCGGGTCGAGCTGGTACAGGGCGCGGGCCACGGCCGGAGTCAGGCCCAGCGTGGCGATGTCGAGATCCTGGTGGTGCCGCAGGGCGGCGGCGACGTGCATGATCCGGCGTACCGCGTCACCGGCCAGCCGGGCGCGGTCGGCCGGTTCCGGACCGACCGGGGCGATGATCGGCCGTGACATGGTCACATCCTAGGGCGGCGGCCCCTGCGACCTCGTCTGACTGACGGCGTCGGGCTACCGAGAGGTTCGTCGGGTCAGTTCCGCTCGGCCCTGTTCGGGCGATAGCGGCGGACGAGCACGCGCCCTGGGCCAGCGACCTGGAGCTCGACTACGCCGATCCGACCTCACGCACCGTCGGCAGCGAGTTGGTCTGCTCCTCGACCACCTCGGGTGGCGACGGGGCGGACGCGGCGACCGGCGCGCACCCGTGACTGGCCTGGAACCGCACCTGCGCTTCCACTACAACCTGCGGGGCTACGTCCGCACCACCATCGCCAGGGCGCAGCTCACCGCCGACTTCGACGTGACGGGGGCGGGCGAACCGGACGGACGGGGTGAGCGAGGACGGAATCAGCCTGACAGGAAGGAGAAGCGGACCTGCCGGGTGGGATTGTCGCCGTTGGTGTCGACCAGGCAGATCGACTGCCAGGTGCCCAGGGCCAGCCGCCCATCGAGCACGGGCAGCGTCGCGTACGGGGCGACGAAGGCGGGCAGCACGTGATCGCGGCCGTGCCCCGGTGAGCCGTGCCGGTGCCGCCAGCGCCCGTCCGTGGGCAGCACGGCATCCAGCGCGGTCAGCAGGTCGTCGTCCGATCCTGCCCCGGTCTCGATGATGGCCACGCCGGCGGTGGCGTGTGGCACGAAGACGTGCAACAGGCCGTCGCCCGAGCCGGCGACGAACTGTTCGGCCTCGGCCGTGATGTCCCGGACGGTCGGCCGGGACCCGGTCCGGACGGTGATCAGCTCACTGCGCACACCCGCATTCTCCCCCACCCGGCGACGGCCCGCCGGTACCCACCGGTGCGCCCGCCGCGACCGCCACCGACCGGCAAAGTTACTGGTGGGTACCTGTGTCGAGCGTCGCCCTTCGGCCGGGTGGACGTGACGCCGAGTGCCACGACGGGGCAGGATGGCGCTAGAGACCTATCCCACACACAACCGAGGGAACGCCTGTGGCTACGGAACGCAAGCGCCCGGTGATCACGGCCGGCCTGCCGAGCCAGCTTCCGGACATCGACCCCGAAGAAACCAGCGAGTGGGTCGAGTCGCTCGACGGTGTCATCGACGACCGTGGCACCAAGCGAGCCCGCTACGTCATGCTGCGGCTGCTGGAGCGCGCCCGGGAGCGTCAGGTCGGCGTGCCGTCGCTGACCACCACCGACTACATCAACACCATTCCGCCGGAGCGCGAACCGTGGTTCCCCGGTGACGAGCACGTCGAGCGCCGGATCCGGGCGTACGTGCGGTGGAACGCGGCGATGCTTGTGCACCGCGCGCAGCGGCCGGAGATCGGCGTCGGTGGCCACATCTCGACCTACGCCAGCTCGGCGTCGCTCTACGAGGTCGGCTTCAACCACTTCTTCCGGGGCAAGGACCACCCGGGTGGCGGCGACCACATCTTCTACCAGGGGCACGCCTCCCCCGGCATGTACGCGCGGGCGTACCTGGAGGGCCGGCTCAGCGAGAACCAGCTCGACGGCTTCCGGCAGGAGCTGTCCCACCCCGGCGGCGGTCTCCCCTCGTACCCGCACCCCCGGCTGATGCCGGACTTCTGGGAGTTCCCCACGGTCTCCATGGGTCTGGGCGGTCTGAACGCCATCTACCAGGCCCGGTTCAACCGCTACCTCCAGCACCGGGGCATCAAGGACACCTCCGACCAGCACGTCTGGGCCTTCCTCGGCGACGGCGAGATGGACGAGCCGGAGACCCTTGGCGCGATCGGGGTGGCCGCCCGCGAGGAGCTGGACAACCTCACCTTCGTGATCAACTGCAACCTCCAGCGCCTGGACGGGCCGGTGCGCGGCAACGGCAAGGTCATGCAGGAGCTGGAGGCGTTCTTCCGGGGCGCCGGCTGGAACGTCATCAAGGTGGTCTGGGGGCGGGAGTGGGATCCGCTGCTCGCCGCCGACACCGACGGCGCCCTTGTCAACCTGATGAACACCACGCCCGACGGTGACTACCAGACCTACAAGGCGGAGTCCGGGGCGTACGTGCGGGAGCACTTCTTCGGCCGTGACCCGCGCACGCGCAAGATGGTCGAGGGGCTTACCGACGACGAGATCTGGAATCTCAAGCGGGGCGGGCACGACTACCGCAAGCTCTACGCGGCCTACAAGGCGGCGACCGAGCACACCGGCCAGCCGACAGTGATCCTGGCCAAGACGATCAAGGGCTGGACGCTCGGCTCGCACTTCGAGGGCCGCAACGCCACGCACCAGATGAAGAAGCTGACGCTGGAGGACCTGAAGACCTTCCGCGACCGGCTCTACCTGGACATCCCGGACTCGGCGCTGGAGGAGAACCCGTACCTGCCGCCGTACCTGCGGCCGGACGACAAGTCCGACGAGATGCAGTACCTGCACGAGCGGCGCAAGCAGCTCGGCGGTTACCTGCCGACCCGCCGGACCAGCGCCAAGCAGCTGGCCATCCCCGCCGCGGAGCGCTTCGCCGACGTCAAGCGCGGTTCGGGCAAGCAGAAGGTGGCCACCACGATGGCCTTCGTCCGGTTGCTCAAGGACCTGATGAAGGACAAGGAGTTCGGCAAGCGTTGGGTGCCGATCATCCCCGACGAGGCACGCACCTTCGGTCTGGACTCCATCTTCCCGACCGCCAAGATCTACTCGCCGCACGGCCAGCGGTACACCTCGGTCGACCGGGAGCTGTTCCTGTCGTACAAGGAGTCGACCGCCGGGCAGATCCTGCACGAGGGGATCAACGAGGCCGGCTCGGTGGCCTCGTTCACCGCGGCTGGCACGTCGTACGCCACCCACGACGAGCCGATGATCCCGATGTACATCTTCTACTCGATGTTCGGGTTCCAGCGCACCGGCGACGGCTTCTGGGCCGCGGCGGACCAGATGGCCCGGGGCTTCGTGCTCGGCGCCACCGCCGGACGCACCACGCTCAACGGTGAGGGGCTCCAGCACGAGGACGGTCACTCCCTGCTGCTGGCCGCCACCAACCCGGCGGTGGTCGCGTACGATCCGGCGTTCGCGTTCGAGATCGCGCACATCATGGAGAACGGCCTGCACCGGATGTACGGCGCGGAGCCGGAGAACGTCTTCTACTACCTCACCGTCTACAACGAGCCGATCCACCAGCCGGCGGAGCCCGACGGCGTGGACGTCGAGGGCATCGTCAAGGGCATCCACCGCTACTCCCCCGCGCCGTCGCTGGACGGGGACGCCCCCCGGGCGAACCTGCTGGCCTCCGGCACCGGCATGCAGTGGGCGCTCAAGGCGCAGCAGTTGCTGGCGCAGGACTGGGGGGTGGCCGCCGACGTCTGGTCGGTCACCTCGTGGACGGAGCTGCGCCGCGACGCGGTGGAGTGCGAGGAGTACAACCTCCTGCACCCCGGCGCCGAGCAGCGGGTGCCGTACATCCAGCGCAAGCTGGCCGACGCCGACGGCCCGAAGGTCGCGGTCAGCGACTGGATGCGCGCGGTGCCGGACCTGATCTCCCGCTGGGTACCGGGCGACTGGACCTCGCTGGGCACCGACGGCTTCGGGCTCTCCGACACCCGGCACGCGCTGCGGCGGCACTTCCACGTCGACGCCGAGTCGGTGGCGGTCGCGACGCTGCGGCAGCTCGCGCTGCGTGGGGCGGTGCCGGCCCACGTGCCGGCCGAGGCGGCCAAGAAGTACGCCATCGATGACGTGAACGCCGCCCCGGTCGGCGAAACCGGCGGCGACAGCTGACAGTTCCATCCCGAAGGGCCCGGCGCGGTGTGACACCGCGCCGGGCCCTTTCGCGTGCGGTGCCCGCGCCGTGGCTCGGTGGGGCCCACCGGGCCAGTCCGCAGGTATGACCCTTCCGGTATCGACGAGCATCTTTTTCGTGTAACACAACGCATCCACAATTGCCGATAGGTGTTTCAGCTTGCCCCAGGGACACCAGGCCGGCCGGTGAACTCACCCCGTCGCGCCCGTCCACCGCCGGCCGGGACGTCACCGCCGCATTGGCGCGCGACGGGAGGGAGTGCACATGCGACCTGTTCGGATCGGTCTGGCCCTGGCCGTCGGCGCCCTGGTGGTGTCGATGCTCCCGGCGAGTTCGCCCTCGGTGGCCCACGACCCGGCCACCCCGGCCGGGCGTGCGTCGGCGCAGGAGTTCATGGCCCAGCGCGAACCCACTCAGCAACTCGTCGCGGCCGCCGCCGCGACCTGCACCAACGGCCAGGCGGCGGGATATCCCTGCCGCAATGTGGACCTGCTGTCGTTCATGCCGCTGTCCAGCATCGGCGGCAGCCAGGCCAACGACATCTGGGGCTGGACCGACCCGCAGACCGGCAAGGAGTACGCGCTCGTCGGTCGCCGCAACGGCACCTCGTTCGTGGACGTGTCCAACCCGACCGCCCCGGTCTACCTGGGCAACCTGCCCGCGTACCAGAACCGCACCGCGATCTGGCGGGACATCAAGGTCTACCGGGACCACGCGTACGTGGTGGCGGACGTCTCCGGGCACGGCATGCAGGTGTTCGACCTGACCCGGTTGCGTGGCGTCACCACGCCGCAGACCTGGACGGCCAACACGCACTACAGCCGGTTCGGCAACTCGCACAACATCGCCATCAACGAGCAGACCGGGTACGCGTACGCGGTCGGCACGAACACCTGTAGCGGCGGCCTGCACATGGTCGACATCCGCACCCCGAAGTCGCCGGTCTACGCCGGCTGTGTCAGCAACGACGGTTACACCCACGACACCCAGTGCGTGGTCTACCGGGGTCCGGACACCACCTACACCGGGCGGGAGATCTGCGTCAGCTCCAACGAGGACACGGTGACCGTGGTCGACGTGACCACCAAGTCGGCTCCTCGGCAGCTGTCCCGCATCGGCTACAGCGGGCGGGCGTACACCCACCAGGGCTGGTTCACCGACAACCAGCGGTACTTCCTGCTCGACGACGAGTTGGACGAGACCCGGCGCGGGGTGCGGACCCAGACCTACATCTGGGACCTGGCCGACCTCGACGCACCCCGGCACATCGGCACCTACAGCGCCCCGTCCGGGGTCCAGGCCACCGATCACAACCAGTACGTCAAGGGCAGCTACAGCTACCAGGCCAACTACCGGGCCGGGTTGCGCATCCTGGACCTGCGTAACGTGGCCAGCGGTCAGGCCACCGAGGCCGGGTACTTCGACATCTATCCGTCGAGCAACAGCGCCTCGATGAACGGGGCGTGGAGCACCTACCCGTACTACCCGAGCGGCATCGTGGTGGTCAGCGGCATCGAGCAGGGGCTGTTCGTACTCCAGCCGCGCTTGTCATGACCGCCACCGACCATCGGCCGGGCACGGCCGCCGGCCAGGTCGAGGGGGCGTCCCAGCCGGGGCGCCCCCGCCCCGACCCGGTGCCGCCGGGCGGCACCGCGTGGCGGTACGCCGCCGCCACGCTTGTGCTCGGCCTGACCCTGACCGTCGGCTTCTTCGCCGGTCGCGCGGGTGCGCCGACCTCCGGTCCGACACCGCAGGCGGCGTCCACCGCGCACCTCGGTCACGGCCCGGGTGGGCTGGAGGTGTCCCGCGACGGCTGGACCCTGGCCCTGGACACCCCGAGCCTGACCGCCGGCCGGCCGGGTGAACTGGCCTTCCGGATCACCGACGCGGCCGGCGCGGCGCTCACCACCTTCCAGGAGAACCATGAGCGCCGGATGCACCTGATCCTGGTCGGTCGGGATCTCTCCGGCTATCAGCACGTGCACCCGGAGATGTCGGCCGACGGCACCTGGCGGGTCACTGTCACACCTACCGCGCCCGGCCCGCTCCGGGCCATCGCGGACTTCTGGCCGCAGGGGGCACCGGCGGGCGTCACGCTCGGCGTCGACGTGCCGGTTCCCGGCCGGTACGCCTCAGGTCCGCTGGCTCCGCCCGAGGAGACGATCCTGGTGGACGGCTACACGGTCACCCTCGACGGTGGGCTGCGGGCGGGCGAGTCCAACCAGGTGCTCGTGTGGCTGGGGCACGACGGGCAGCCAGTCAACGACCTGCAACGGCATCTGGGCGCGTACGGGCACCTGGTGGCGTTGCGCCAGGGCGATCTGGCGTACCTGCACGTGCATCCGGCGGCGGCCAGCCAGCCCAGCTCGGTGGTGGCGTTCGGCGTCACCGTGCCGTCGGCCGGCACCTACCGGCTGTTCTTCGAGTTCCGGCACCTCGACGAGGTACGCGTCGCCGCCTTCACCGTGGTCGTGTGACCTGTCGCGCCGGGTACCGACGAGCGGTGGCGGCCCGGGTGCCCCTGGAGGGGACACCGGGGCCGCCACCTTCGCGGGTGACGCCGGGACGCGGCCCGTCAGCCGACGGCGGCCAGATCGGTCAGCCGGGCCAGCGAGTCCTCCAGGTCGGCGCCGACCCGACGCAGGCCGAGCCGAAGCAGGGCGGCCTTGACCGGGCCGGCCGGCCAGCGAACGACGATGAGCCGCACGACCGTGCCGCCCTCCTGTTCGTCGGGTGTGAGCTGGACGTATATCTCGGTGCGCGCCTCCGCTCGGGCACCGGCGCCCTTGGCGCGTTCGCGCCAGCCGATCAGGGTCGGCTCCTGATAGGCGATCACCTCGGCCTCATGCGCGGCGCCGCGTCCGGCCTGGACCAGCTGCCGCCGACCGAAGCCCTCCCCCGAGAGGACCTCGGCCGCACGGACCCCGGCCAGCCAGGCCGGCAACTGCTCGGCCCGCTGCACCACGTCCCAGACCGCTTCCACCGGCGCCGCCACGTGCGCGCTGCGTTCCACGAGGATCATTTCCGTCTTCCTCCAGTGAGGACATCCCACAATATTCGGCACTCTATGCGCAAAAACGGACGTATATGGACGGGTTCGTAAAAGACACGCCGAAAGGTATTGCTCTCGGCCGCTCGGGAGCCTATGGCGCACCGCCTCGCCGCCCCCTAGAGTTCCGAGCACGTTTCGCGTTCGAGCGACCGGGAGGGCGTATGTCGACCGCACCGATGCCCGAGTTCCCCACCGGCTTCCGCTGGGGCGTCTCCACCTCCGCGTACCAGATCGAAGGCGCCGCCGACACCGACGGACGGGGACCGTCCATCTGGGACACCTTCGCCCACACCCCCGGCCGGATCATCGACGGCAGCAGCGGCGACGTGGCCTGCGACCACTACCACCGGTACGCCGAGGACGTCGCCCTGATGGCCGGGCTGGGGGTGAGCGCGTACCGCTTCTCGATCGCCTGGCCCCGGGTGCTGCCCAGCGGCACCGGCCAGGTCAACCCCGCGGGGCTGGACTTCTACGAGCGGCTGGTCGACGAGCTGCTCGCGCACGGCATCGATCCGGTCGCCACTCTCTTCCACTGGGACCTGCCCCAGCCGTTGGAGGACGCCGGGGGCTGGCTGAACCGGGACACCGCGCACCGCTTCGCCGAGTACGCGGACGTGGTGGCCACGCGCCTCGGCGACCGGGTCCGACTCTGGATCACCCTCAATGAATCCTTCATCCACATGAGCCTCGGGCACGCCACCGGCGTCCACGCCCCCGGCCGGATGCTGCTCTTCGACGCCTTCCCGGTCGCCCACCACCAGTTGCTCGGTCACGGGCTCGCGGTCGCCGCGTTGCGTGCCCGCAGCACCAGCCCGGTGGCCATCGCCAACAACTACTCACCGGTGCGCGTCGTCGGGGGCAGCCAGGCCGACGCCGCCGCAGGGGCGGCCTACGACGCCCTACACAACCAGCTCTTCACCGACCCGCTGCTCGGTCGCGGGTACCCGGCGGAACTGGACTTCGACACCGCTGCGGTCCGCGACGGCGACCTGGACGTGATCGCCGCGCCGATCGACGTGCTCGGCGTCAACTACTACAACCCCACCGCGGTACGCGCCCCCGAGGAGGGATCGCCGCTGCCCTTCGAGCTGGTGCCGCTCACCGGATACCCGCGTACCGCCTTCGACTGGCCGGTGGTCCCGGAGGGACTGCGTGAGCTGCTCGGCTGGCTGCGTGACCGCTACGGCCGGGCGCTGCCGCCGATCCAGGTCACCGAGAGTGGCTGCGCCTACGACGACGCGCCCGACGCCGACGGACAGGTGCCCGACGCGGACCGGATCGCCTACCTGGACGGTCACCTGCGGGCCGTTCGCGCCGCCATCGACGACGGGGTCGACGTGACCGGCTACTTCGTCTGGTCGCTGCTGGACAACTGGGAGTGGGCCGAGGGCTTCACCAAGCGATTCGGCCTGGTGCACGTGGACTTCCGCACCGGGCAGCGCACACCCAAGTCCTCGTACGCCTGGCTGCGCGAGGTCATCGCGACCGCCCGGCGGGCACCTCGGTGACCACCGTCGACCCCACCCCGGCCTCGCTGCCGGCCGCGCTCGCCGAGCCGACCGTGCCGGTTCGGCGCGGATGGATCGCGTTGCTGTTCGCCGCCAACCTCGGCGTCTGGATGGCCTTCTTCACCCCGATCCAGGTGCTGCTGCCGCAGCAGATCGGGCAGATCGCACCGACGGAGAAGGAGACCATGCTGGCCGTGGTCACCGGCTTCGGCGCCCTCGCGGCGGTGCTCGCCAACCCGCTCGCGGGTGCCCTGTCGGACCGCACCTGCCTGCGCCTGGGCCGGTGGGAGTTCGGCCGTCGGCACGTCTGGACCCTCGGCGGGGCGGTGCTCGGCGCGCTGGCGCTGGCCTTGCTGGCTCAGGCCCGCACCGTGCTCGGGGTGACCGTCGGCTGGGTGGCCGCCCAGGTCTGCTTCAACGCGATGCTGGCCAGCCTGACCGCCGCGGTGCCGGACCGGGTTCCGGTCGCGCAGCGGGGCGGCGTCTCCGGCTGGGTCGGCATTCCGCAGGCGCTGGGGCTGGTCCTCGGCGTCGTCCTGGTCACCGTCCTGGTCACCGGTAACACCGCCGGCTACCTGGCGGTCGCCGCCGCCGTCCTGCTGCTCGCCCTGCCGTTCGCCCTGCGCACCACCGACGATCCGCTACCCCGCACGCACCGGCCGGCGCTGCGCGGTCTGCTCGCCGGGATGTGGGTCTCACCGCGCCGGCACCCGGACTTCGGCTGGGCCTGGATCACCCGGTTCCTGGTCCAGCTCGGCAACGCCTTCGGCACGCTCTACCTGCTCTACTTTCTCACCGACGAGGTCCGGGTCGCCGACCCCGAGGGCGGGCTGCTGGTGCTGATCCTGCTCTACACCGCCGGTCTGATGGCCACCACCGTCATCGCCGGTCGGCTCTCGGACCGCTCCGGCCGGCGGAAGGTCTTCGTGATCGCCGCGGGCGTGGTGATGGCCGCGGCGGCGCTGCTGTTGGCCGCCGCCCCCACCTGGCCGGTGGCGGTGATCGCCGCGCTGGTCCTCGGCGCCGGCTACGGCGTGTACCTGTCGGTGGACGCCGCGCTGATCACCCAGGTGCTGCCGAAAGCCACCGACCGGGCCAAGGATCTCGGTGTGATCAACATTGCCAACTCCGCGCCCCAGGTGCTCGGTCCGGCCGTCTCCGCCCCGATCGTGGTGCACCTGGGCGGATACCCGGCGCTCTACGCGACCACCGCCGCGGTGACCCTGCTCGGTAGCGTCCTGGTCCTGAAGATCCGCTCGGTGCCCTGAGGCGTACCCCTTGGCCGAGTGCGGTCGCGCGTCGCCGTAGGCTGGAGGTCGTGACGGTACGTGTGCGCTTCGCCCCTTCCCCGACCGGTATGTTCCACGTCGGCGGTGCCCGCTCGGCACTCCAGAACTGGATCTACGCCAGGCAGCAGGGCGGGGTGTTCGTGCTGCGCATCGAGGACACCGACGCGGCCCGTAACAAGCCGGAGTGGACCGAGGGCATCCTCTCCGCGCTGGACTGGATCGGTATCGAACGGGGCAGTTACGAGGGCCCCTACTTCCAGTCCTCGTACGCCGGTGAGCACCGGGCCGCCGCGCAGCGGCTGTACGAGGCCGGCCGGGCGTACTACTGCGACTGCACCCGGGAGGCGGTGCAGTCCCGCACCGGCAACCAGTACACCGGCTACGACGGCTACTGCCGCGACCGGGCGCTGCCCCCCGGTGAGGGCCGGGCGCTGCGCTTCCGCACCCCGGACGAGGGTGCCACGGTGGTGACCGACCTGATCCGGGGCGAGCCGACCTTCGAGAACAAGCTCATCGAGGACTTCGTCATCGCCCGGGGGGACGGCTCGCCGGTCTTCCTGCTGGCCAACGTGGTGGACGACATGACCATGGGGATCACGCATGTGATCCGAGCCGAGGAGCACCTGCCGAACACCCCGAAACAGCAGCTGCTCTGGGACGCGCTCGGGGTGAAGCCGCCGATCTGGGCGCACGTGCCGGTGGTGGTCAACGAGAAGCGGCAGAAGCTCTCCAAGCGCCGCGACAAGGTCGCCCTGGAGGCGTACCGCGACGAGGGGTACCTCGCCGAGGCCATGCGCAACTATCTGATGCTGCTCGGCTGGGCGCCCTCCGGAGACCGGGAGATCGTGCCCTGGTCGGTCATCGAGGACGAGTTCCGGCTGGCGGAGGTCAACCCGTCCCCCGCGTTCTTCGACGAGAAGAAGCTGCGCGCGTTCAACGGCGAGTACATCCGGGCACTGCCCGTGGCCGAGTTCATCGAGGCGTGCCAGCCCTGGCTGACCGGCACCGGCACCATAGCGCCGCCGCCCTGGCAGCCGGCCGAGTTCGACCCGGCCGTGTTCGCCGCGGTCGCCCCGTTGGCGCAGACCCGGATCGCGGTGCTCAGCGAGATCGTGCCGAACGTCGACTTCCTCTTCGTCGACTCCCCGCTCATCGACGAAGCGGCCTGGACGAAGGCGATGAAGGAGGGGTCGGCGGAGCTGCTCGACGCCGCCATCGCCGCCTTCGAGGCTGTCGATTCGTGGGACGCGGAGACACTCAAGGCAACGCTGGAGACGGTCGGCGCGGAGCGCGGCCTCAAGCTCGGCAAGGCACAGGCGCCGGTACGCGTCGCGGTCACCGGCCGTACCGTCGGCTTGCCGCTGTTCGAGTCGTTGGAGGTGCTCGGTCGCGAGCGCGCGCTGACCCGGATGCGCGCGGCCCGGGTCCGCCTGGTCTGACTGCACCGGCCCTGGCCGAGCGGCCGGGCTGTCAGCGTTCAGCCACGGCGGGCCGCGCGGCGGCGGATCAGCCGGGCCGCGGCCAGGACGGCCAGCAACAGCAGCACCGCGACGGCCGCCCACCACCATCCGCCGCCGGAGGACTCGTCCGACATGGGCATGGGCGTGGCTGCCTCAGGAGTGACAGGCGCCGGGGTACTCGCGGCCGTACCGATCGCCGTCGGATCGGCGGCGGCGGTCGGTTCCGGGGTCGGGTCGGCGGGCGTACCGGTGGTCAGCGTGAACCGCACCTCGCCGGTGATCGGGTGACCGTCGCCGGACACCAGCCGGTAGCCGACGACGTACAGCCCCGCCGCGCCGGGAGTGAACGGCACGCTGACCCGGTTGCCGGAGAAACGCGGCTCTCCACCGGCCGCGTCGACATTGTCCGGCCCGGTGACCGTGACCTTCGTCGTGTCCTCGTCGAGCCGGGCCAGAAAGCGCAGCTCGACGCGCTCCGGCGCCTCGGCCACCCGGGCACCGTCGCGAGGGCTGCTGCCGGTCAACTGGTTGTGTGCGGCAGCCGGCACCGCCGGCATCAGCAACGACACGCCGAACGCCACGCCGAACACCGCTGCCCCGAAACGCGTCAGACGCGCTATCCTGCCCCCCATCATGGCCTCCGCAAAGGTAAAATCCGCCCGCTGCTTCGCGGCTGGTCGTTGGTCGGGTCGCAATCGCAGATAGTTCCAATTAGTGTTCCATCAGCTGCAACCGATCGGCGTTCCGCGGAGTCTTTGAGTGGGTACCTGTCCTGTGGGCACGGTCACCACCGTCGGCCTTCCAACGTGTGTGACCCCTGCAGCACGGCCACCCATCGAACGGGGCGAGGAGGCGGCATGGTCCGACGGATGAGGCGACTGGCCGGGGCGACGGCGGGTGCGGTGGCGGCGTTGCTCCTGTCGCTCACCTCTGCCGAGGTGGCCGGGGCGGCGCCGAAGACGCCACCGGCTGGCGTGGACATCACCGGGCACGGGCTGGCCGAGCCGTTGCGCCTGCGCGCCGACACCCACCCCACGCATGTCGTCGCCGTCATCGAGCAGGTCAATCACAAGGGCCTGGTCCGCCAGTCGGGCGGGCCGAAGAAGGGCGACCTCGGTCCGAAGTACACGGTCCTGGTGCTGGCCGGTGACGCTCCGAAGCAGACCTACGACCTCTACCCGAAGGCGGTCGGCGGGCCGCGCGTCTACCGCCCGGCGAAGCAGCCCGACCGCAAGGTCAGCGCGGCCTGGTACCTCGGACGGGTCAGCATGTCCGAGACGCTGCGCACCGCCGGTGTGCCGCTGGAACGGACCTACGAGGCGGTCAGCGGGGGTGCCGGCGGTGGTGAACGCATCATCCCGGAGGACGCGCTCAACCCCGCGCAGGACATCAACGAGGCGTTCAGCGAGTTGCGCCGCCTGCTCCTGCTGAACGTCGCGGTGGTGCTGGTGATCACCCTCGGGCTCGCCGGGATCGCGCTACTGATCCGCCGCCGTACCCACTGACGCCACCTCCGGCCCGCGAACGCGCCGCAGCAGCCTGGCTGGCTGTACCGCCGCTCAGCACCAACGACCCGGCGGGCGTTCCCGCCGCAGGCTGCGTTGGGCCGGGCGGACCGGACCGTGCCGGTGCGCCCCGGCCCAGCCGGGCAGGTCACTGCGGCACCCGCTGGCCGTCGGGTCGGTCTGCCCGGCCGTGGACGGCTCGACGGTGCGCTGACGGGGCACCGGTGGCTCGCCGCCGCGCTGCCGGGCGGACGCGGGATCGTCCTCAGGGCGCTCCGCCATCCGACCGGCGCCCGGCTCGACCGGATGCGCCAGACCGGGCGGCCTGCGGTGGGGCTTGGCGAGGGCCGGCTGCTCGTGCGGGCCCGGTCGGCACGGCTCCCCCTGGGCACAGCCGTGGTCGGCCTCCCCGTACGCCATCGGCGTCTCCTCACGCTCGCCCTCACCCGCCGGCGCCCACCCGACGTGCCCTGTCACCGTACTGGCCGGTTCTGACCGGCCGCGCAGCGCGTGCCGGTTCGGCCGTCGGCGGCACCGGTGTCGACGCCTGCCGTCAAGGTCCAGGTCAGCGCATGTCAGGCTAGGCGGGTGAGCGAGTCGGGCAGCACGGACCTGTCAGCCACGCTGCGCCGGATCGAGCGGGCGGCCGGCGCGCTGGCCACCGCGAGCGTGGTCCGGATGGACGAGACCCTGCCCTGGTTCCGGGAACTGCCGGCCGACCAGCGCTCCTGGGTGATGCTGGTGGCCCAGGCCGGCGCCCGCTCCCTGGTCCAGTGGTTGCGCTCCGGCGGCGGGGCCGCCGAGGGCACCCAGGAGGTTTCCGACGAGGTGTTCGCCACCGCGCCGCAGGCCCTGGCCCGCTCGATCACCCTCCAGCAGACCGTCGCCCTGATCAAGGTGACCATCGACGTGGTGGAGGAGCAGGTCAGCGACCTCGCCGCCCCCGGTGAGGAGCCGCAGCTGCGGGAGGCGGTGCTGCGGTACTCCCGGGAGATCGCCTTCGCCGCCGCCCGGGTCTACGCCCGGGCCGCCGAATCGCGCGGTTCCTGGGATGCCCGGTTGCAGGCCCTGCTGGTGGACGCGCTGCTGCGCGGCGACTCACCGGACGTGCTGGCCAGCCGCGCCGCCGCGCTCGGCTGGACGGACGCGCCACCGGTGGCGGTGGCGGTCGGCCCCTCCCCCGGCGGCGAGGTCGCCGCGGTCCTGCACACCGTCTACCGACAGGCCCGACGGATCGGGGTCGAGGTGATCGGCGGCGTGCACGGCGACCGCCTGGTGATCGTGCTCGGCGGGGCGGCCGACCCGGTCGCGGCGACCGGCAAGCTGCTCACCGCCTTCGGCGAGGGACCGGTGGTGGTCGGTCCGGCGGTGCCGAGCCTGGACGAGGCGACCGAGTCGGCCCGGGCGGCGTTGGCCGGTTACCGGGCCGCCCCGGCGTGGCCGGCGGCGCCACGTCCGGTGCACGCCGGTGACCTGCTGCCCGAGCGGGCCCTGGCGGGCGACGCCGAGGCCCGTCGGCGGCTGCGCCATGACGTGTACGCGGTGCTGGTCCGCGCGGGCGGTGAGCTGCTGGAGACGTTGGACGCCTTCTTCGCCGCCGGTGGCACGCTGGAGAGCGCCGCCCGGGCGCTGTACGTGCACCCGAACACGGTGCGTTACCGGCTGCGGCGGATCTCCGAGGTGACCGGCTTCAGCCCCCTGGCGCCCCGGGACGCCTTCGCGCTGCGGGTCGCGCTGACGGTCGGCCGGCTGGATCCGGTGGTACCTACCCAGACATTGGCCCCACCAGTCAGTAAAAGATCACAGCATGGTGATGACCAGCGTCAGTCTTTGTAGGATCCCTCCAACTGACCTAGTGCGGTTTGGTGCCAGCCGGCACAGCGCAACCCATGGGTATCCAGGAGAGTCATAGACGTGCTCGCCGTACTCTGCCCCGGCCAGGGTTCCCAGAAACCCGGCTTTCTGACCCCCTGGCTCGACCTCCCCGACGCCGAGGCTCGACTGCGCTCGTGGTCCGAGCTGGCCGGCGTCGACCTGGTGCACCTGGGCACCACCGCCGACGCCGACGAGATCCGGGACACCGCGCGCACCCAGCCGCTGCTGGTCGCCGCCGCGCTGCTCGCCGCCGAGCAGCTGCCGATGCGCCAGGTAGCGGTGACCGCCGGGCACAGTGTCGGTGAACTCGGCGCGGCGGCGCTGGCCGGGGCGCTACCGGCGACGGACGCGATCACCCTCGCCGGCGTACGCGGCCGGGAGATGGCCGCCGCCTGCGCGCTGGAACCGACCGGCATGGCCGCCATGCTCGGCGGCGACCCGGACGAGGTGACCGCCGCGATAAGTGCGCACGGGCTGTCAGCCGCCAACCGCAACGGCAAGGGCCAGGTCGTCGCCGCCGGCGCGCTCGACGGGCTGGAGAAGCTGGCCGCCGAGCCCCCGGAACGGGTCCGGGTCGTCCGGTTGCAGGTGGCCGGCGCGTTCCACACCCCGTACATGGCTCCGGCGGAAGCGGCGCTGGCCACCGTCGCCGCCGGGATCACCCCGAGCGATCCGGACCGCATCCTGCTGTCCAACCTCGACGGGACGGCGGTCGACAACGGCCGGGAGTTGCTCGAACGGCTGGTCCGCCAGGTCACCGCCCCGGTCCGCTGGGACCTCTGCATGGCCACCCTCGCCGCCCTCGGCGTGACCGGCGTGATCGAGCTGCCGCCCGCCGGCACGCTCGCCGGCCTGGTCAAGCGCGAGCTTGCCGGTGCCGGTGCACCGGAGATCGTCACCTTGAAGACCCCGGACGACCTGCCCGCCGCCCGGGAGCTCATCGCCCGGCACGGCACGACGGCCGGCGGTTCGGTAAACGAACACACTTCGCTCACGTCTCGCGACCATGCTGGGGAGGCCTCGTCATGACGGGCAGCCGGATCCTGTCCCTCGGGCACTACCAGCCGTCCCGGGTGGTGACCAACGACGAGATCGCTCAACTGGTGGAAACCAGCGACGAGTGGATCCGCGACCGGGTAGGCATCGCGACCCGCCGGATCGCCGGTGACGAGACGGTCGCCGACATGGCCGCAGCCGCAGCCGACAAGGCGCTGGCGAACTCCGGCCTGACCGCTGCCGACATCGACCTGGTGGTGGTCGCCACCTGCACCTCGATCGACCGCAGCCCGAACGTGGCCTGCCGGGTGGCCGCCAAGCTGGGGATCAACGTCCCGGGGGCGTTCGACGTGAACACCGCCTGCTCCGGCTTCGCGTACGCGCTGGGCACGGTCGACCACGCGATCCGCGCCGGCGCGTCCCGCAACGCCCTGGTGATCGGCGCGGAGAAGCTGTCCGACTTCACCGACTGGACCGACCGCTCCACCTGCATCATCTTCGGTGACGGCGCGGGCGCGGCCGTGGTCACCGCTGCCGCCGAGGACGAGCCGGCGGGCGTCGGTCCGGTGGTCTGGGGCTCGGTGCCGGAGCGCGGCGACGCGGTACGCATCGAGGGTTGGCGGCCGTACGTCGCCCAGGAGGGTCAGACGGTGTTCCGCTGGGCCACCACGGCACTGGCACCGCTCGCCCTACAGGCGTGCGAACGCGCCGGTGTCGACCCGTCGGAGCTGGCCGCCTTCGTCCCGCACCAGGCCAACGCCCGGATCATCGACGGCATCGCGAAGCGGTTGAACATCCCACAGGCGATCATCGCGAAGGACATCGTCGAGTCCGGGAACACCTCCGCGGCCAGCATTCCGCTGGCCCTGTCCAAGCTGGTGGAGCGTCGCGAGGTGCCCTCCGGCGCCCCGGTGCTGCTGTTCGGCTTCGGCGGCGGCCTGACCTACGCCGGTCAGGTCGTCCGCTGCCCCTGATACCCCCACGGCGCGCAGCGCCGAGGAGCGACGGGTGGCGTCGCCGCCCGTCGAGAGAACCCGATGAGAGGAACCCACCGCAATGACCCGTGACGAGATCACCGCCGGCCTCGCCGAGATCCTCGAAGAGGTTGCCGGGGTGAACCCGGACGACGTGGCCGAGGGGAAGTCCTTCACCGACGACCTGGACGTCGACTCGCTCTCCATGGTGGAGGTCGTGGTAGCCGCCGAGGAGAAGTTCGGCGTCAAGATCCCTGACAACGAGGTGCAGAACCTCAAGACCGTCGGGGACGCCGTGAGCTACATCGAGGCGCAGTCCTGATCATGAGTCGCATCGACGTCGTCGTCACCGGGCTCGGCGCGACCACCCCGCTGGGCGGGGACGTCGCGTCGACCTGGGACGCCATGCTCGCCGGCCGCTCCGGGGTGAGTTCGCTCGCCCAGGAGTGGGCCGCGCAACTGCCGGTCCGGATCGCCGCCCAGCTCGCGGTCGATCCGGCTGGCCTGCTGGACCGGGTGAAGCTGCGCCGGTTGGACCGTTCCGAGGCGATCGCGCTTATCGCCGCCCACCAGGCCTGGTCGGATTCCGGCCTGGCCGACTCCGGGCTCGACCCGGAGCGGCTCGGCGTGAGCGTCGGCTCGGGCATCGGCGGGGCGCTGACCCTGCTCGCCCAGGACGACGTCCTGGAGGCGTCCGGTCCACGGCGGGTCTCCCCGCACACCATCCCGATGCTGATGCCGAACGGCCCGGCCGCCTGGGTCGGCCTGGAGTTGGGTGCCCGCGCGGGCGTGCACTCCGTGGCCAGCGCCTGCGCCACCGGCGCGGAGGCGATCGCGCTCGGTCTGGACATGATCCGTGCCGGCCGCGCCGACGTGGTGGTGGCCGGTGGCACCGAGGCGGTCATCCACCCGCTGCCGATCGCCGGCTTCTCCTCGATGCGGGCGATGTCGACCCGCAACGACGAGCCGGAGCGGGCCTCCCGCCCGTGGGACAAGGGCCGCGACGGCTTCGTACTCGGCGAGGGGGCCGGCGTCGTCGTGCTGGAGCGCGCCGATCACGCCGCCGCCCGAAATGCCCGGGTGTACGCGAGGCTCGCCGGCGCGGGCATCACCTCCGACGGCTTCGACATCGTCCAGCCGCACCCGGAGGGTGCCGGCGCGATCCGGGCGATCGCGAAGGCGATCTCCGACGCGGACGTGGCCAAGTCCGACATCGTCCACGTCAACGCGCACGCCACCTCGACCCCGGTGGGCGACCTGGCGGAGATCACCGCGTTGCGGGCAGCGCTGGGCGACCATCCGGTGCTCACCGCCACCAAGTCCATGTCCGGTCACCTGCTCGGCGCGGCCGGCGCACTGGAGTCGATCGCCACCATCCTGACTATCCGCGACAGCGTGGTGCCGCCGACGATCAACCTGGACGACCCGGACGACGGTCTCACCCTGGAGGTGGCGGCCAACAAGGCCCGGCACATGGACGTGCCCGCCGCGCTGAACAACTCGTTCGGCTTCGGCGGTCACAACGTGGCGCTGGTCTTCACCCGGCCCTGAGCCGGCGCGGGTGTCGGGAAACCCGCCACGACCGCGGTGTTTCCCGGCACTCCCGGACCGGCGAGCAGTGGTCTCTCCGACGACTTGACTTCCACTCGGGACACCGCTTTTGCTGGCTCCCTTGTCGATCACTGACGGGGGTTGGGTACGTGGGACGACGGACGATCGCGGCGGCGCTGACCGTCGGGCTGCTCGCCGGGTGCGGCGGCACCGGGGAGGGTGCCGGCGGCGCGACCGGAGAGCCGTGGCACGACGAGGTGGCCGCCGCCGCACCCGCCGGCACGGTCGGCGCTGGTGCGCCCTGCCCGCTGCCGGTCACCTTCGAGCTGGCCGAGGGCTGGGAGGCGGAGCCGATCGAGACATCGGACCCCACCGACGAGCTGGGTGACGCGGTCGCCGAGGCGCTGACCCGACGCGGCGGTTCGACCGTGCGCTGCGAGGTGGACGGCCGTGCGGTGGTACCGGGCTTCCTGCGGGTCTGGACGGCCGACGGCGCAGGCACCCCGGCCCGGCAGGCGTTGGAGGCGTTCGTCACCGCCGAACCGGAGTCGAGCGGCCAGCAGTACCGCGAGACCCGCGCCGGCGACCTCGACGTGGTGGAGGCAACCTGGCTCAGCCGACGGGCGCTGACCGACTCCGACGTGCGGGAGTGGGCGTTGGCCGTGACGGTGGCCGACCGGACGGTCCTGGTCGAGGCGAGCAGCACCAGCCTCGGTGAGCCGCTCGACGTGCTGCCCGCGTACCGGCTGGCCCGCGACACCCTCGTCGCGGCACCCTGACCCGAAGGGGCGCGGCCCCCGGCCCGGACGGGTCAGTCCGCGCAGGTGGTGGCGGGCAGCCCGGGCACCTTGACCGGGGAACGGCCCGTCGGACGGGTCTCGCCGGCAAGCACGTCGGCCAGCGCGGTCATCGAGGCCCGGCTTGACGAGTAGGTGGCCAGCAGCGTGGCCGACTTCGCTTCGGCCAGCACGTACGGGGTGTCCATGGCCACGGTGACGGCCGCGTCGCTCCGCAGGTCCTTCGCGCCGTCGCCGTAGCCGACCAGATGCACGACGGTGCCACCGCTGGGCACCACCTGCACGCCGGCCGAGGTCAGCGCCTCGGTCAACGCCGCCCGGGTGTGCGCCCGCCCGCCCGACGAGGTGACGGTCACCGGACCACGGACGCCGGTGGTGTCGCACCGGCCGCGCAGCACGGTCACCGCACCGGCGGCCAGTGCGTCGGCCGCCTCGCGATGTGCCGTCGCGCCCAGCGTGGACAACTCCGGTGCGGGTGCGTCGCCCAGGGTGAATTTCATGGTCAGCACGCGGGTGGCCGCCTCGACCAGCCGGCTGCGGGGCAGTGTGCCGTCGCGCAACGCGGTCAGCAGCCCCTCGTACGCCTGGCCGACGTGCGGCGGCATGAGGATCAGGTCGTTGCCGGCCTTCAGCGCCCGCACCGCCGCCTCACCGGGCGGGAAACGACGGGCCGGCGGCATGTTCATCCCGTCGGTGATCACCACGCCCTGGAAGCCGAGTTCCCCGCGCAGCACCTCGGTGAGCAGCTTGTACGAGAAGGTGGCGGCCACGCCCGGGTCGACCGAGCGCACGTCGAGGTGGGCGGACATCACGGCCAGCGCGCCGGCCTCGATGCCGGCGGAGAACGGCGGCCACGCCTCGGTCGCCAGCTTGGCCCGGGACTGCGGGAGCCGGGGCAGGTCCTTGTGCGAGTCGACGGCGCTGTGGCCGTGCCCCGGGAAGTGCTTGAGAGTGGCTGCCACCCCGGCGGTCTGCAACCCGCGTACCGCGCCGCCGACCTGGTCGGCCGCCCGCTGCGGATCCGAGCCGAACGAGCGGGACCCGATGACGGTGCTGCGCTTCACCAGCACGTCGGCCACCGGCGCGAAGTCGACGTTGATGCCCATGGCGGTCAGTTCGGTGCCGGCGGCACGCCAGGCGGCCTCGGTCAGGTCCGGGTCATCGGCGGCACCGGCACCGAGCGCGCTGGGCAGCATGGTGACCCCATCGGTGATCCGAGTGACCACCCCGTACTCCTGGTCGGTGCCGATCAGGAAGGGCGCCGCGCCGGCGGGCAGCCGCCCGGCGGCCTCGCGCAGCCCGGTGGTGAGCCTGCGGACCTGCTTCGGGTTGTCGACGTTTGTCGTCTCCTGGTTGCCCTGGGTGGGGTCGTCCGCGCTGAAGCCCACCAGAATCAGCCCACCCAGGCGGTACTTCTCGACCATTTCGGCGGGCGTGTCCACCCCGGCCAGCGCCCGGTTACCGGCCGCCGAACCGGAAGACACCTTCGTCGCGTGGTCGCCGTACGCGTACGGCATCAGCACCTGGCCGACCAGGTCCTCGTCGGCAAGTTCGGCGACGAGGGCGGCGGCCCGGGTGGCCGGGTCCTCGGGCGGCACGCTCGACGGCGGCGCGGGCTCCGTGACCGGGGTCGAGGCGGGGCCCGCCGAGGGGCGTTGGCCGGCCTCGGAACAGCCGGCGACGAGCAGCGCGGTCACCAGGACGAGCGCGGTGGCGACGCGCCGAGGGGTAGTCGACACGCGGACCATCCCACCAGTTCACCGCGTACCGGGCAACTCGACCGGGGCCCGGGTGGCCGGCCGGACCTGCCTATCCGACCCGGGTGAGCAGGGTCACCGGCGCACCGTCCCCGGCGTGGCGGTACGGCTCCAGTTCGGCGTCCCACGCGGTGCCGAGCGCCTTGTCGAGGGCGTGTGCCAGGGCCTCCGGCGCCCGCGCGCCAGCCATGATGCTGCGCAGCCGGTCCTCGCCGAGCTGGATGTCACCGGCCGCCCCCACGGTCGCCCGGAACAGGCCCCGGCCTGGCACGTGCATGAAGCGCTCGCCGTCGGCCCCGGGACTGGGTTCCTCGGTGACCTCGAAACGGATCATGGGCCACTGCCGGAGGGCAGCGGCCAACTCGGCGCCCGTTCCCGGGCTACCGGACCACCCGCACTCGGCCCGGCGGGCGCCGGGATCGACGGGCTGAGCCGTCCACTGCAGGTTGACCGGCGCGGCGAGGACGCGCGCGATCGCCCACTCGACGTGCGAGCACACGGCGAGCGGGGTCGAGTGGACGTATACGACGCCACGCGTTGGCACGGTGACCTCCCGGAGTGCGAGGTGCGTCTTCCCCTACGACCTCGCCCGATCCGGGCTTGTGGAACACATGATGACTGCTGTGACGGATGGTACGCCAGGGAATCGGAAAATCCGCCGCTCGGAATACCCGGACAGGTGACCGCGGTTCCACCTCGTGACGCCGCGATGACCAGCCGGCATCGTGGGTCGTGTACAGTTCCATCGGCGGCCTGTGCCGCGTAAGCCTCCGCGGGTCTCGCCTCTGACGGCCCCCGCAACAGCCCCCGGACGTTCCGTCCTCCGTACGTCTTGCAAGGAGTACCTCCGTGGCGAGCAACACCTCTAAGACCGCGCGCGCGTCAGTCCGGGCCGGCCAGGCTGGCCAGGGTGGCGCCCTCAGCGTGCTGGGCGAGTTCAAGTACGTGATCCCGCTCAACGGCGGCAAGCACGCCTACGTGCGGAACCTCACCAACGGCAGGACGGCGCACCTGCGCACCGACTCCGAGGCCTTCATCGAGGAGATCCGGGTGCTGGCTGCCGCCGGCCACGCCGCCAAGATCCGGGCCGAGCTCAACGGTCTCAACGCCGCCCACCCGGGTGACGGCTGGGACGCCACCGAGAAGCGCCTGGTCGAGGCCGGCGTCTTCGAGGCCTGATCGGCCGAGGGCGCCGCGCCCGCTGCGTACCACCTGTGAACGCCCGTCGGGTCGCCCCCGACGGGCGTTCGCCGTCTCACGCCCGGTGCGGCGGATCCAGCAGGGCGACCTCGCCGGTGGCGAGGTCGTAGACGGCTCCGGTGACGGCGACCCGGCCGGCGGCCACCGGCGGCGCCAGCCTCGGGTCGGCGCGCAGCGCGGCCACGGTACGGACCACGTGCCGGCGGACCGCGAGGGGCAGCAGGTGCGGTTCGTCCATCCCCACCTCGGTGACGGCCGGCGTGATCCGGTCGACCAGATGGGCCAGCGCGCCGGCCGGACGCCGGCCGGCACGCAGCGACTCGGCGGTCGCCTGCACCGCGCCGCACCGCTCGTGGCCCAGCACCATCACCAGCGCTACGCCCAACACCTCCACCACGTACTCGATCGAACCCAGCACCGCCCGGTCCAGCACGTGCGCCCCGGTGCGGATGACACAGATCGAGCCGAACGTCTGGTCGAAGATCGCCTCCAACGGCACCCGCGAGTCGATGCAGCCCAGCACCACGGCGTACGGCTGCTGGTCGCCGGAGGCGGTCGCGGCCGCTGCGGTCACGTCGTGGCCGTGCACCGGTTGGCCGCTGACGAAGCGCCGGTTACCGGCGAGCAGTTCGGCCAGGGCCGCGCGCGGCGTGCCGCCGCGGGCCTGGCCGGCCAGCGCGGAACCGGCGGGTACTCCCCCCGTGGATGCCATCTCCTCAGCCTGGCCGGGCCGTCGCCCGGACAAAGCCGATCGACGAGATCTTCTCAACAGCCCGGTTGGCGTGTTGTCATGACGGGTAGCCGGTGTTACCACCGGGTATCCCCGGTGTTACGCATCCGTGCGCCGTGGGGAGGTGGCAATGCCGGAGCCGACCGAGGTACGGCTGGGCGACGACGTACGCCTGCACGTGGAGACCACCGGCCCGACCGACGCCGAGGTGACCGCCGTGCTGCTGCACGGCTGGACCCTGGACGGACGCAGTTGGCACCGGCAACTCGCCGCCCTCCGCGAGACGTTCGGCTCGGTCCGGGTGGTCACCTACGACGCGCGTGGGCACGGTCGGTCCAGCTGCATGGCGCTGCCCACGGCCACCCTGGCCCAACTGGGCGACGACCTGGCCGCAGTGCTGGACACGGTGGCGCCCACCGGCCCGGTGGTGCTGGTCGGCCACTCGATGGGCGGCATGACGATCATGGAGTACGCGCACCGCCACCCGGACCACTTCTCCCGACGCACCGCCGGTCTGGTCTTCGTCTCCACCACCGCCGAAGGGCACACCCACACCGTCTACGGCCTTTCTCCCCGGATCGCCCGGATCATCCGGCTGGCCGAAACCACCGGAGCCGGCGTTCTCGCCCGCTGCGGCGCCTGGCGACCGCCCCGGGCCCTGTTGCGCGCGCTCCGACCGAGCATCCGGTGGATGCTGTTCGGGGACAGCTGCGACGCCACGGACATCCGGCTGGTCACCTCGGCGGTGGCCCGCGCCTCGCTGCGGTCGATCGGCGGGTTCCGCGCCTCCATCGGCACCCAGCACCGGCTGGCGACGCTCACCGCGCTGGCTCACCTGCCGGCGGCGGCGCTTGTCGGCGACCGGGACCGGCTCACCCCGCCGCCGTGTGCGCAGTCCATCGCCGCCGCGCTGCCCGCCACCGAGCTGACCGTCTGCCCCGGTGCCGGACACATGTTGATGATGGAGCGTCCCGAGGAGGTCAACGCCGCCCTGGCCGGCGTGTTGCGCCGGGTCCTCGATGACCTCCCGGCCGGGCAGCGCGTCCTCGGCTGACCGCCACCCGCTGCGGCCACGGTGCCCTGCCGCCGGGTCCGTCGCAGGTCGGCGAAGATCCGGGGGAAGCGCCCTGGGACGCGGGGCGTAATCTCGTGCGGTTGGCCGGGCGGCGTCACGAGGAGAGCGAGCGGTGGACCAGAGCACCCTGGATCAGGAGATCGCCGCCGAGCAACGGCATCTCGACCGGGTGTACGCGCGACTGGCCGAGCTGCGCCGATCCGCGGTTCGCGCGGAACGGGAGGGCTACCGGCTGGCCCGGGTCGGCAACTTCGGTGCGCTCGTCGAACGCGACGCGATGGTCTTCCACGCCGCGCAGCGACGCCATGTGCTCGACGCCGAGTACGAGGGGTTGGTCTTCGGCCGACTCGACCTGCGTGACGGGCAGACCCTGTATGTCGGGCGACTCGGTATCCGCGACGAGGACGCCACCACGCTTGTGGTGGACTGGCGGGCCCCGGCTGCCGCCGCCTTCTATCGGGCGACCCCGGCCGAGCCGCTGGGCGTCGTCCGGCGTCGGACGATCCAGTCCAGCGGGGAGCGGGTCACCCGGATCGAGGACGACCTGCTGGACCCGGACGCGGCCCCGCCGGACATGCCGGTGGTCGGCGACGGCGCGCTGCTGGCCACCCTGTCCCGGACCACCGGCCGGGGCATGCGGGACATCGTGGCCACCATCCAGCGCGAGCAGGACGAGGCGATCCGCTCCCCCGGCTCGGGAGTGACCCTCGTTTCCGGCGGCCCGGGCACCGGCAAGACGGCGGTGGCGCTGCATCGCGCGGCGTACCTGCTCTACGCCGACCGCAGCCGGTACGCCGGAGGCGGCATCCTGGTGATCGGTCCCTCCTCGGTCTTCGTCGAGTACATCGCCTCGGTGCTGCCGTCGCTGGGCGAGGACACCGCCACCCTGCGCTCGCTGGGCACCCTGTTTCCCGGGGTGGTGGCCACCCGCACCGACCCGCCCGAGGTGGCGGCGATCAAGGGCTCGCTGCGAATGCGCCGGGTGCTGGAACGGGCGGCCCGGGACGCGGTCCCCGACTCCCCGACCGAGCTGCGCCTGCTGTACCGGGGCACGTTGCTGCGGTTGGAGCAGGCCGAGCTGGACGCCATCCGGGACCGGGCGCTGCCCCGCGGCGCCCGCCGCAACGAGGTGCGTCGGGCCGGCTTCGACGGCGTGCTCGCCGCGCTCTGGGCGCAGGCTCGCCGGCTGGGCATCGCCGGGTTGCCCGAACAGCGTGCCTTCGAGGACGAGCTGATCGACCGGACGGACTTCCGCGAGTTCCTCAAGGCGTGGTGGCCCCGGCTGCATCCGCGGCATGTGCTCGCCTGGTTGGCCGAACCGCAGCGGCTGCGCCGGTACGGCGGGGGCCTGCTCTCCGGTGCCGAGATCCGGCTGCTCGGTGCGGCGTACCGGGAGCTGGCCACGGACGGGCCGACCGTGGCCGACGTCGCGCTGCTGGACGAGTTGGACGCGCTGCTCGGCAAGCCGATGCGTCCCGCCCGCCCGAAACGGGATCCGTTCCAGCTGGCCGGCGGGGTACGTGAGCTGAGCACCCATGCCGACCGGCAGCGGGCTGCCCGTCAGGCCGCCCGGGAACGCCCCGAGGACTACCGCGACTACGCCCACCTGGTGGTCGACGAGTCCCAGGACGTCTCACCGATGCAGTGGCGGATGGTGGGCCGGCGCGGGCGGCTGGCGTCCTGGACGGTGGTGGGTGATCCGGCGCAGACCGCGTGGACGGGAGATCCGCAGGAGTTGGCCCGGGCCCGCGACCAGGCGCTGGGGCGCCGCCGCCGGCACCGGTTCACGCTCACCACGAACTACCGCAACTCGGCGGAGATCTTCGCGGTGGCGGCGGCCGAGATCCGGCGGGCGTACCCGGATCTCGCATTGCCCACCGCGGTCCGTTCCACCGGGATCGATCCACTCCAGCTCGAGGTGCCGGCGCCCGAGCTGGAGACCACCGTCGTGACGGCCGCCAGCGCCCTGCTCGGCGAGGTCGAGGGGACCGTCGGCGTGATCACTCCGGTGCCCCGACGGGACCAGGTCGCGGCCTGGCTGGGGGCGCTGGGCGGGCAGCGGTTGCAGGTGGTGACCAGCCTGGAGGCCAAGGGCATGGAGTACGACGGTGTGGTGCTGGTCGCCCCGGCGGAGATCCGGGCGGAGCCGGGCTCCGGTGTCCGTACCCTCTACGTCGCCCTGTCCCGGGCCACCCAGCGGTTGACCACCGTCGACCCGACCGGTTGAAACCGAGCACGGCGACCCGCCCGACGATTGCACACATAGCGATGTTGGCATAGCTCCGTCCCCGGTCCGGCGGACGACGCAAGGTGTCTGGGTGGGCGCCGGCCATGACCACCACCACGCTGCGGTGTCGAACGCCGCCCACCGCCACTCCGGCCGGCTGTGGGCAGCGTTCGCCCTGCTCAGCGCGCTGATGGTGATCGAGGCAGGCACCGCTCTGCGGACCGGTTCGCTGGCCCTGCTCTCCGACGCCGGGCACATGTTCACCGACGTGTTGGGCATCGGGATGGCCCTCGCGGCCGTGGCCGCCACCCGTCGGGCCGACACGGACCCGCAACGCACCTTCGGGCTCTACCGACTGGAGGTGCTCGCGGCCCTGGCCAACGCCGTACTGCTCTCCGGCGTCGCGGTGTACGTGCTGGTCGAGGCGGTACGCCGAATCGGCGATCCGCCCGAGGTGCTCGCCGGCCCGGTCCTGGTGGTGGCCGCACTCGGCCTGCTCGCCAACGTCGCCGCGTTCGCCCTCCTGCGTCCGGGGGCGCGGGAGAGCATCAACCTGCGCGGGGCGTATCTGGAGGTGCTGGCGGACCTGCTCGGTTCGCTTGGCGTGATCACGGCCGCCCTGCTGATCGCCGTGACCGACTGGTGGTGGGCCGATCCTCTGGTGGCCACCGCGATCGCCACGTTCATCCTGCCCCGGACCTGGCGCCTGGGCCGGGCCGCGGTACGCATCCTGGTCCAGGCCGCTCCGGAACACCTTCAGGTCACCGCGGTGTACGACCGGCTGGCCGCGGTGCCGGGCGTGGCCGGCGTCCACGACCTGCACGTCTGGACGTTGACCTCCGGCATGGAGGTCGCCTCGGCGCACCTCACCGTCAGACCGGGCGCCGACGTCGGCGCCGTGCTGGCGGCGGCCCGCTCGGCGCTGCACGAGGACTTCCAGATCGAGCACGCGACCCTCCAGATCGAGCCGCGGTCGGATCCCGGGCACTGCGGGGCGGCGCAGTGGTGACCGGAAGAATCAGAGAAAAGGGGTTATTGTCCGCTTTTGGTCTGTTCTACTAGTCAACAACTGAACACCAGCAGTAACAGCAGCTGCACCGGTCACATGGGCACCGGTAGGCTCGGACCCGGCCTCCGCCAGGCGGCACCCACAGGTGCCGGCGGCGGCCGCCGCCTAATCGCCCGCCAGGGCGAACCGGGGAACCAGGTTCCTGGGGTGTATCCGCGTCAGCGGTAGGGATCTTCCGTCCCGAACCCGTCAGCTAACCCGGTCGGCGGCTGACGGAAGGAAACGTGCATGCCAGCAGTGGCAACGGTAAGACCGGCCGCCCGTACGGCGGCCCTGATCGCCGCCGCGCTCGCCCTCACTCTCGGCGTCGCGCT
The DNA here is from genome assembly GCF_016863575.1 of Micromonospora sediminimaris. Lineage (NCBI taxonomy): Bacteria > Bacillati > Actinomycetota > Actinomycetes > Micromonosporales > Micromonosporaceae > Micromonospora > Micromonospora sediminimaris. Next base: position 52,101 of record NZ_BOPD01000023.1, on the reverse strand, counting down.
GGCCCCCTTCACCCCCGCCGCCGCGGCATCGCCGCCATTGCGGGCGGCTGCCCCGGGCGACGTGGACGACGAGGGCGGCACCCCGGCGCTGCGGGCCCAACTGGAGGCCGCCAGCAAGGGCTACCTCGACGCCAAGACCGCACTCGACCGCTCGGTCAAGCGCCAGAAGAAGCTTGCCGAGCAGCTCAAGACGACCGAGAGTCAGGTCGCCGAGCGGGGCACCAAGGTCGCCGAGATCGCCGCACAGGCGTACCGCACCGGGCGGCTGGGCGCCGCGTCGGCTCTGCTCAACAGCGGTTCACCGGCCGGCTTCATGGACCGGGCGGCAGCGCTGGACGCGGTGGCTGCCAACGAGGATCGCGCGCTGCGTGAGCTCCAGGTGGCCCGGGACGAGGTCAGCGCCACCAAGCAGGCCCTGGACGTGGAGATCCAGGAGCAGCGCAAGCAGGTGGCCGTGATGGCCAAGCGCAAGGACCAGGCCGAGCGGGCGTTGACCGTGGCCATCGAGCGGGACGAGGCGGCCGAACGGGCCCGGGCCGCCGAGCGGGCCGCCCGGTCACCGTCGCGCAGCAGCGGGTCGAGTCCCACCGCCAAGCCCGCTCCCCGCAACTCCGACGGGTCGTGGCCCTCGGAGTCGTGCAGCGTCAACGACCCCACCCCGGCCAACGGCTGCATCACCCCACGCACCCTGCATGCGCTGAAGCAGGCCAAGTCGGCTGGCTTCACCCGGTACGTCTCCTGCTACCGCTCCGGCGGCTCGGGCGAGCACCCGAAGGGTCGGGCCTGCGACTTCGCCGCCCAGAAGAACGGCTTCGGCGGGGACGCGACCGGAGGCGACCGGACCTACGGCAACAACCTGGCGGCGTACTTCGTCAAGAACGCCGACCGGCTCGCGGTGCTCTACGTGATCTGGTACAGGCAGATCTGGCTGCCCAGCAGCGGCTGGAAGTCGTACAGCGGTGCCCGGGGTGACCCGTCCAGCGACCACACCAACCACGTCCACCTGTCGGTGTACTGACTTCCTCTTCGCGCCGGGTGAACTGCTCTTCACGAGCGGTTCACCCGGCGCTGCGTTTCACCGTTGGCCGGCGGGGCACCGTCCCTTCGGCGCGCATCGACGCGCCTCCTTGGTTACCGTCGTACCAGGAAGCGGTATTTGTCCGCTAACGGGAGGAACGCCATGAACGAGCGAATCGCCAGACCCGGCGGCGGTACGGACAACGGGGAGCGGTCATGACCGGCCGCGTCATGATCTTCGCACCGACACCGCTGCTGACCGTGACCATCGACCAGCCGAGCGACGCACCGGAGTTGCACCTGCACCCGGGCGGGCAGGGGGTGTGGCAGGCCAGGATGGTGTTGTCCCTCGGCGTCGACGTGGTGCTCTGCGCGGCGCTCGGCGGCGAGGTCGGGCAGGTACTGCAACCGTTGCTGGTAAGCGAGGGAGTCGACCTGAAGGTGGTGGCCCGCGACTCCGGCGGCACCGGCGGGTACGTGCACGACCGCCGCGAGGGGACCCGTCAGGAGATCGTCGACGTCATCGGCCAGCCGTTGAGCCGGCACGAGTTGGACGAGCTCTACAACCTCGCACTCGGCGAGGGCCTGCGCGCGCCGGTGAGCGTGTTGAGCGGGCCGAACCATCCGTCCCTGGTCCCCGCCGACCTCTACCGGCGCTTCGCGGCCGATCTCGGTGCCAACGGTGGCCGAGTGGTGGTGGATCTCTGCGGCGAGCACCTCGCCGCCGTCCTGGAAAGCGGTGTCTTCTTTCTCAAGGTCAGCCACGAGGAACTGATCGCCGACGGGCGGGCCGACGGCGACGACGAGGAGGAGCTCACCCGCGCGATGTACGACCTGCACGCCTCCGGCGCCGAGAACGTGGTGGTCAGCCGGGCCGACAAGCCCGCGTTGGCGCTTGTCGACGGCGAGGTGTTCGAGGTGCGGATGCCGCGGCTGGAGGCCGCCGACCCGCGCGGGGCGGGCGACTCGATGACCGCCGGGGTGGCCGCCGTGGTGGCCCGGGGCGGCGACGTCCGCACGGCGATCCGTACCGGCGCGGCGGCCGGCGCGCTCAACGTCACCCGACACGGCCTCGGCACCGGCCGCCTCGACTCGATCAACGGCCTCGTCGACCGGGTCCGGTTGGAACCGGCGGGCAGCCGTCCCCAGGAGCGGACCACCCCCGACGAACTGGCGCAACGGGCGGGTGGCCGATGACGCTGCGGGTGTTGATCACCAACGACGACGGGATCGCCGCGCCGGGCATCCAGGCGCTGGCTCGGGCGGCCGTCGACCGGGGCCTGGACGTGGTGGTGGCTGCCCCACTGGAGGAGGCGAGCGGCACCAGCGCCGCGATGAGCGCCATGGAGCAGGACGGGCACGTGGTGGTCCACGACCATCCGTTACCGGAGCTCGACGGCGTGCCGACGTTCGGCGTCGGTGGCTCGCCCGGGTTCATCGCGCTCATCGCCGTACACGGTGCCTTCGGACCGCCGCCGTCGGTGCTGCTGTCGGGCATCAACCGAGGCGCCAACGCCGGCCGCGCGGTGCTGCACTCCGGCACCGTCGGGGCCGCCTTCACCGCTGCGGCCAACGGCTGCCGGGCGATGGCGGTGTCGCTGGACGTGCTCTCGGCGGGTGAGGCGACGGCGGCCAGCGGAGGTGCCGCGGTGGCGGCTGCCGCCCGGGTTCGCGACGCCGAACGGAACTGGGCCACCGCCGCCCACGTCGCCCTGGATCTGCTGCCCCGGCTGACCGCCGCGCCGACGGAGAGCGTGCTCAACGTCAATGCGCCCGATCTACCGCTGGCTCGACTGCGTGGGGTACGCCATGCCACCCTGGCGACCTTCGGCCAGGTGCAGATGACCGTCGCCGAATCCGGGCACGGCTTCGTGCGTACCTCGCTGGAGGAGCCGGGACAGGCGGTACAGCCCGGCACGGATCTGGCTCTGCTCGCCGACGGCTACGCATCGGTGACCGCGGTCCGGGCGGTCACCGAGGTGGCCGACGTGGACCTGTCCGGCCTCGACCGGGAGTGATCAGGTGCCCCTGCGGTAGTCGATGCGGTCAGGCCCCGGGGAGCACCTCGGGAGCCGTGGCCGCCCCGGCGTAGTAGGGCTCCGGCGCGCCGAAGAGGCCGAGCAGGCCGGTCACCCAGAGCTGCCGGTGCACGAACCGGCTCGGCTCGGTGACGATCAGCTTCACCCCGCTGACCTCGGCGGTCTGGAATCCGGCGACCATCGCGCTGATGCCCACCGAGTCGATGAAGGTGACCAGCCGCATGTTGAGCTCGATCCGGGCCGGCCGCCCCTTGGCCAGCACCTCGGCGATGGCCTCTTTCACCTCGTACGCGGTGTCGACGTCGATCTCACCCCGAGGGGCGATCTCGATGACACCACCGGGCCGAACCGTCTGCAGGATCGACAGGCTCACGCGAGCACCTCCACTCGCCCGTACGACGGGCGCCTCATCAGTACGCGGGCCGCGACCGACAGTATTCCTTCAACCGCCTCGGTCGCCACCCCTCGGGATGAGCAATTCACGGATGCGGGCACAACAAATCACCCATATCCGAACTATATTGGCCTTATCACTCAGCGTTCGACCTCTGCCGACGCCGCCGAACCAGGGTAGCGGGCCGACGCCATCCCCGTCGTTTTCCAGCACTGCCGGCGTGCCCACGAACAACCGGCCTGACCTGCGCTGGGCGCGCGATAGTGGCGCGGTGTGCCTAGCATCACGAGTGACCCCTATGACGGGAGGACCACATCATGCTCCGCAGACTCGCCGCGCTCGCCGGTGTCAGCGCCCTGCTCGCCCTCGTACTGGCCTGCGGTTTCGGCGGCGGCGACGGTGACGACGACGATGACGATGACGACGACTTCGCCCGCGCCGCGGCGGTGGCGGTCGCCGTCCGCTGACCAATGCGACGAACCCGGCGTGGTCCGGACCGCACCGGGAAACGCGCCTGCCCTTCCGGTCGGGTCGGGCGTTTCGATGGTTTGCGTCCGGGCCGGTGTGGGCACAGCCTCCGATGCGAACCGCCACCGGCCGGACAACGCCGCCGACAGCTGATGCGTGCACCGGCTCCGGCACCGTCGAGGAGGGAACCACCATGTTCGGAACACATCTGCTGGAGCGCCGCAGCAAGCCGGAGCGGGTCGCGGACCAGGCGTGGCAACACCTCGTCTCGGCGGTGAACAACGCCGGCGACAGCCTCCGCGGCACCGCCCGCACCGCCCGCCACAGCTCCGCCGGTTTCGCCGGCGACGCTGGTGACCTGGTCGAGTCGGCCGCCGAGGAGGCCCGTCACCGCGCCAGCCGCGCCTTCGACGCGCTCGCCGGACGCCGCCCGGCGCTGCCCTGGACGCTGCTGATCGGCGCCGCCCTGGTCGGTGCCGCGGTCGGCTGGGCCGCCGGCACCGCGGCACGCGCCGCGGGGAGCCGGGACCGGGCCCTGGAGGACATCGAGTTCGTCGACGTGGACCGACCCGACTCCCCCGCCGACCCGACAAATCCCGTCAGCTGACGGTTCTGTGTGACGACGGGCCCCACCGACCGAGGCGGTCGGGCGGGGCCCGTCGTGCTGTCATGCATCAGCCCTTCGCCCGCTGGAACCTCCCGGGCAGCTCAGGTCGGGAACGGCCGACCTCGTCCGATCCGGGTGAGGCCGATTCATCCGGACGGTCACCAGGCTCGGTCGCGGCGGGCCTGGCGTGTCGGTCCGCGCCACCGTGGTGAGAAGGGAGCGACCGATGGCCAGCATCTCGACGATCAATCGCACCGACCAGGACATCCGGTCCGCGGTGCTGGACGAACTCGACTGGGAGCCCCGGGTCCGGCCGCACGAGATCGGGGTGGCCGTCACCGAGGGCGTGGTGACGCTGACCGGGCATGTGGACAGCTACGCCAAGAAGTGGGCGGCCGAGCGCGCCGCGCACCGGGTCACGCAGGTGCGGGCGGTGGCCAACGACCTCGCGGTGCGCCTGGTGACCGGCGCGGAACGCACCGACCCGGAGATCGCCGCCGCGGTTCAGCACGCCCTGCAGTGGCAGGCGTTCGTGCCGGTCGACGCGCTCGACGTCACGGTTTCCCAGGGCTGGGTCACCCTGCACGGCGAGGTCGAGTGGGAGTACCAGCGCCGCGCCGCCGAACAGGCCGTCGGCCAACTGCACGGCGTACGCGGGGTCAGCAACGGCATGAGCGTCCGGCCGTCGGTACGCCCCGACGGTGCCCTGCTGGCCCGGCGCATCGTCGACGCGCTGGCCCGCAACCGCGCCACCGACGCGGAACAGGTGACGGTACGCGTACACGGCGACACGGTGCTGCTCGGCGGACTTGTGCACTCGATGCCCGAACGCGCCGAGGTGGAACGGGTCGTCTGGTCCGCCCCCGGCATCCGGGAGGTGCAGAACCACATCGCGGTCGCCCCGGTGCTCCGCTGAGTCGCCCGGAACCACCCGGGTCGGGTGAGTCGCGCTCACCCGACCCGGCCCGAGGCTGGGGGGTATGACCGATCAGCTGACCACGCCCCTACAGGTCACTGCGCGACTCCGCACACCCGTCACCGAGCACGACCACATCCGTGGTCCGCTGAAGGCACCGGTGACGATCGTCGAGTACGGCGACTTCCAGTGCCCCTTCTGCGCCCTCGCCCACGCCAATCTGACGGAGGTGCTACGGCAGCGCGCCGACACCGTCCGCCACGTCTACCGTCACTTCCCGATCACCAACATGCACCCGTACGCCGAGCGGGCCGCCGAGGTCGCCGAGGCCGCCGGACGGCGGGGTCGGTTCTGGGAGATGCACGACTGGCTCTACGAGCACCAGGACCAGCTGGATCCGGTGCACCTGACGCTCGGTGTCGAACAGCTCGGCCTGCCGGTCGACGAGGTGGAGGCGGAGATCGGACGGCACGCCCATGGCGACCGGATCCGGCACGATTTCGTCGGCGCCATCCGCAGCGGGGTGGACGCCACCCCTACCCTCTTCGTCAACGACATCCGCCACGACGGCGAGTTCACCCCAGCCAGCCTCCTGACCGCCGTCGACGCCGCCGCCTGACCTTTCACGAGGGTCGGCCGCACAGTCAGATGAGGCGGAGTTGGCGGGCGCGGCGGACGGCGTCGCGACGGCGGGTTGCATCGAGCTTGCGGTAGATGTTGCGGACGTGGGTCTTGACCGTGTTGACGGAGACCGACAGTTCGGCGGCGATCTCCACGTTGGACAGGATGCTCTGCAGGTACCGCAGGATCGTCAGCTCCCGCTCGGTGAGCGGCTCGTCCAGCGACGGCACCGCCGCGTCGGCGGCACCTGAGCCGCCCGTCTGTCCGGCCGGCGCGTCGACGGCGCGTACCAGGTCACTCACCAGCGACCAGTGGGCGGTACCGGAGTCGAGGTGGGCGGTGAGCAGTTCCCGCAGTCCCGGCTCGGCCTGTCGGAACGGGCGACGGTAATCCTCCGGCGCGGCCAGGTCGAGCGCCTGTTCCAGCAACCGGCCCGCCCGACGGTCGTCACCGGACCGGACGGCCAGCACCGTGGCCAGCAGCGCGGCGTCGAGGCGTACCGGCAGCGGCCAGTCGGCCGCAGGTGCGGCGGTCCAGTCCGGCAGCAGACGGTCGGCGGCACGGGGGTCACCGGCCCGCAGTTCGGTCCGGGCCGCCGCGACGGCCAGCGCCGCCGCCGCACCGGTCATCGGCTCGGCCAGCGGCTCACCGGCCAGTTCCCGGGCCGTCTGTACGTCGCCCCGCGCGCTGTGCAGGTCCAGTTCGGCGGCGCGCAGCCACGTGCCCAGCTCACCGCCGCGTGCCCCCCACCCGGTGCGGGCCTCCACCAGCAGCCGGTGGCCGACACTCGGCTCCCCCTCGTCGAGGCGCAGGTACGCGCGGCACCAACCGGCCACCGCGCCGGGCACCGGTTCCGCGCCGGCCGGCGCGGCCAGCCCCAGGTGCGCCTCGGCCTCCGCCGGCTGGTTCCGGTGCAGCGCCACAACGGCCAGCGCCAGGTGCGCGTACCCGCAGTCGAGCAACGCCGCCCAGCCCTGGCAGGCCGGCAGGGCCAACGCCGCCCGGGCCAGTTCCTCGGCGGCGCGCAGCTGTCCACGCAGCGCCGCCACCAGGGACCATCGGCTGGCGCAGACCAGTTCGGTGCGCGGACGTGCCGCCTCCCGGGCGGCCGCCAGCGCTTCGGCGAAGCCGGTCGCCGCCCCGGTCAGGTCGCCGTCGTCCAACGCGAGCAGGGCGAGCGCGGTGCCGGCCACGGCCCGTACGTCAGCGTGCTCGATGGCATGGTCGGCTCGCGGGTCGCCGGTCGGGTGTCCACCGTCGGTGGCGAGCAGGCGGGCGGCGGCGGCGCGTACGGGCGGCGGGTCACCGGCGAGTCGGGCCAGGGTGAGTTCGACCGCGGCGACCAGCCGACCGAACCGGGCCCGGCGCGGTTGCGGCAGCCGCCGGAGGTGCCCGCCGGCCAGCCGTAGGTAAGCCTCGGCCGCCCCGGTGTCGCCGTCGAGGGCCCGTTCGGCGGCGCAGGCCAGCGCGAGTTCCGGGTCACGTTCCACCGCCTCCGGCGGGGGTGGCGCGGGCACCGGCCCGACGCCGGCCGGCCGCTCGTAGGGCACCAGTTCCGGCCAGCGGATCACGAACAGATCGGTGGCGGCGGTCCAGTCACCGGCGGCGAGCGCGTGGCGCAACGCGTCGGCGGGTCGGCCGTTGCCGGCGTACCATCCGGCCGCCCGCAGGTGCAGGTCGCGCAGCTCCGCTGCGGGTAGCCGGACCAGCTCGCGGTGCAGCAGGTCGGTCAGCAGCGGATGGCACCGGTACCACACCGGCCGGCTGCCGTCATGGTGGAGCAGACCGCTGTCGTCGGCGAGCGTGCGCAGGCGTTCCTCGGCGTCCGCGTCGCCGCTGAGTGCGGCGGCGAGGCCGGCGCAGACGGCGTCGACGATCGCCGCGCGGCGCAGCAGCTCACGGTCCGTCGGCTCCAGCCCGGCCAGCGGCTCCGCCCGCAGGTAGCCGGCGATCTCCGGCTGGTCGGCGCCGAGTTCGCTGATCCAGCGCTCCGGGTCCGGTTGGTCCCGCAGGGCGAGGGCGGCGATTCGCAGCACGGCCGCCCACCCCCCGGTCCGCTGCCGCAGCCGGGCCACCGCGGCGGCCGGCACCACCACCCCGTGCGCGGTGAGCAGGTCGGCGATCTCGTCGCCGGTGAAAGCCAGATCGTCCGGGCCGATCTCGGTCAACTCCCCGGCCAGCCGCAGCCGGTGCACCGCCATTGGCGGACCGGTCCGTCCGGCCGCCACCAGCCGTAGCCGCTGCTCGCTGTGGCGGAGCAGGAACTCCAGACCGGCCAGCGCCGCCGGTTCGGTGATCAGGTGCAGGTCGTCCACGATCAGCACCACCGGCCGTTCCCGGACGGCGAGGGCGGCGGCCATGATCTCCAGCTCGTCCGGACGTGGCGCCCGGTCGGGCATCGGCGTCTCCGCCGGATCCGCGACGGAGCGCAACGCGGCGCCGAGATACGACCAGAGGCGGTCCGGGTCGTCCCCCGCCTCGACCGACACCCAGGCCGGAACCGGGGCCTCCGATTCAGCCTCCTGCCGCATCCGTCGCCAGGTGGCCAGCAGCGTCGTCTTACCCCAGCCGGCGGGTGCCCGGAGCACGGTGACCGGGCGGGCCACCGCCTCGTCGAGCAACCGGGCCAGCCGGGGCCGGAGCACCATCGTCTCTCCCGGCGCGGCGGGTGCCAGCCGGGAGGCCAGCAGGGGTGGGCCGCCCGGTGGGCGGACCCCTGCGTCGGCCCGGACGGTGCTGCGGTCATCCGGCATCCGGCCCACCCCCACGGACGCGTGCTTCCTCCCCCGGCCCTGCGGCGGGCGGTTACCCGACCCGCGACGGTTCACCCCTTCCGGGGGAACCGGGTTCACCCCGCCAGCGGCAACGCTGGCCCTGAGCTGGGCGGACGCGTCGCGGATCCCACCGGGTCACCCGCCGACCCGTTCGTTGGGACGGACCACACGGTGCGGAAGCGGGATCGGAGGTACGAGTGGGACAGGTCGGGACTGTTGTCGCGGTGGCCGGCGCCCTCGGCGTGGCGGCGGCCCGGGCCGCGCGTACCGCCGTCATCCGGCAGCGCACCCGGCGTGCCCGACACCCCGGAGGTTGGCAGGTGGTGACGGTCGACCGGCCGCCGGAGCAGGTGCTGCCCACCGGGGCCTGGCCGGTGCCGCTCCGCCGCCTCGACGGTGCCGTCGAGGTCGCGGTGGCACCCGCGCCGGGTGGCCGGGGTACCGAACTGGCGGCCCGGCCACGGCCGCACGCGGCCTGGCCCGGGCTCGCCGCGCACCTGCTCGGCGACGATCCCGGCCTGCTGGTACGGCAGGCGTTGTGGCAGGTCAAACAGCTCGCCGAGACCGGCGAGGTGCTGCGCGTCGACCGGACACCCGGCGAGCGCGGGCCGGTGGCGCCGACCCACAGCTTTCCGCCGCGAGCGGACGGGCCGCCACGGTGAGAGCGCTGTGCTGGACCACCGGTGGCGAGTTGGCCGTCCGCCAGGTGCCCGATCCGGAGCTGCGTAACGACCACGACGTGATCGTCCGGGTGCGGCGCAGCGCCACCTGCGGTGCCGACCTGCCGCTGCTCACCGGGCAGGTGCCGGGCCTGGCCGCCGGTGACGTGCTCGGCCACGAGTTCCTCGGCGACGTGGTCGAGGTCGGCCCCGGCGTACGCCGGCACCGGATCGGCGACCGGGTGGTGGTCTGCGCGTCGGTGGCCTGCGGTGCCTGCTGGTACTGCCGGCGAGGGCTACCGTCGTGCTGCGACAACGGCAGCAGCGACCCGACCGCGAGTGAGGCGGAGTGGGGTCACCCGGTGGCGGGCTGCTTCGGCCAACCCCGGGCCGCAGGTGGTTTCGCCGGCAGTCACGCCGAGTATGTCCGGGTGCCGTACGCCGATGTCGGGGCGTTTCCGGTGCCGGAGTCCGTCGGCGACGACCGGGCCCTGTTCGCCTCGGACGCCGCACCGGCCGGCTGGCTGGGTGCGGAGGGTGGCGAGGTGCGCCCCGGTGACGTGGTGGCGGTGTGGGGAGCCGGCGCGGTCGGTCAGCTGGCCGCCCGGGCAGCCTGGCTGCTCGGCGCCGAGCGGGTGGTCGTCGTCGACCGGCACCCCGGGCGGCTGCTGATGGCACGGCAGCACGTCGGCGCCGAGACCATCGACCGGCGGGACACCGACGTCGCGGCGCAGCTGCGGGAGTTCAGCGGTGGGCGGGGGCCGGACGTGTGCGTCGAGGCGGTCGGCGGTCCGGCGGGGGAACACCGGTCGCTCGCCGACCGGTTCACCGGCCGCGCCCGGGTGCCGGAAGCGGTCCGGGAGGCGGTGTACGCCTGCCGCAAGGGTGGCAGCGTCTTCGTCCTCAACGGCGGCGCCCGCCACGTCGACGCGTTCCCGGCCGGCACCGTCGTGCACAAGGGACTGACCGTGCGCGGGGGACGCCAGCACGGCCAGCGCCACATCCCGATGCTGCTGGACCGCATGGCCCGCGACGAGCTGCGTACCGAGCACCTGGCCTCGCACCATTTCCCGCTGGAACGGGCCGCGGAGGGGTACGCCCTGTTCCGGGACCGGCCCGAGGAGTGCCTCCGGGCCGTGTTCACCCCGCAGTGACCGGGACCGGGCGGATCGGCGGCGACGGTGGCATGATCGCGGGATGGCTGCCCAACGTTCGTACGACGTGGTGCTGTTCGGGGCGACCGGGTTCACCGGTGGGCTCACCGCCCGCTACCTGGCCCGGCACGCGCCACCGGGACTGCGCTGGGCGATCGCCGGCCGCAACCCCGACAAGCTGGCCGCGGTCCGGGACCAGTTGACCACGATCGACCCGGCGCTGGCCGGGTTGCCGCTGCTCACCGCCGACGTCACCGACCCGGCCTCGCTGCGTGCGGTGGCCGCCGACGCCCGGGTGGTGGCCAGCACCGTCGGCCCGTACGTCCACCACGGTGAGCCGCTGGTGGCCGCCTGCGCCACCGCCGGCACCGACTACCTCGACATCACCGGCGAACCGGAGTTCGTCGACCGGATGTACCTGCGCCACCACGCCGAGGCGGTGCGCACGGGTGCTCGGCTGGTGCACGCCTGCGGCTTCGACTCAGTCCCGCACGACCTCGGTGTCTGGTTCACGGTCAAGCAGTTGCCCGCCGACACCGCCGTCACCGTGGACGGGTACGTGCGGGCGGGCGGACGGTTCTCCGCCGGCACGTACCACTCGGTACTGACCGCCTTCTCGCGTACCGGTGAGGCGTCGCGGGCGGCCCGCGAACGCCGCGCCGCCGAGCCACGCCCGACCGACCGCCGGGTCCGGGCCGTGCCGGGCCGACTTGCCCGCTCCCGGGACCTGCCGGTCTGGGCGGTACCGCTGCCGACCATCGACCCGCAGGTGGTCCTCCGCTCGGCGGTGGCCCGCCCCGAGTACGGTCCGGATTTCCGCTACCGGCACTTCGCGGCCGTGCGGCGGCTGCCGACGGTGCTGGCCGCCGGTGCGGGACTCGGAGCCGTGGTCGGGCTGGTGAAGCTGCCGCCGACCCGACGCTGGCTGCTCGGCCGGCTCGCCTCCGGGCAGGGACCGAGCGCCGAGCAGCGGGCGAAGTCGTGGTTCACGTTGCGTTTCGTCGGCGTCGGCGGCGGGCGACGCGTGGTGACGGAGGTGACCGGCGGAGACCCCGGCTACGACGAGACCGCGAAGATGCTCGCCGAGTCGGCGCTCTGCCTGGCCTGCGACGATCTGCCGACCACCTCGGGTCAGCTCACGCCGGTCACCGCGATGGGCGACGCGCTGCTGCACCGTCTCACCGCGGCCGGGATCACCTTCCGGCTGCTGAAGGAGGAGCCGGCGGCTTGACCCTCGACCAGGTCGAGGGGGCAGGATCGGCCCGTGGACAGTGACCTGCGCAGCATCGGTGAGCTGGCCCGGGCCAGTGGGCTGACGGTGAGCGCGCTGCGGTTCTACGACGCCGCCGGGGTGCTGGTCCCGGCCCGGGTCGATCCGGTCACCGGGTACCGCTGGTACGCCGACGACCAGGTGGCACCGGCCCGGCTGGTGGCCGGGCTGCGCCGGATCGGTCTGCCGGTGGCCGAGATCGCCCGGGCGGTACGCGCGGAGCCCCCGGTGGTGCGCCGGCTGCTCGACGCGCACCTGGGGCGGCTGGCGGACGGACTGGCCGAGGCGCGGCGCGAGGTCGCCCGGATCCGTCGCCTGCTCGCCGACGACCAGCCCCCGCCGGCCACCCGGCTCGTCCTGACCGGGTGTGCGTTGTCCGCCGCCGTGGACGCCGTCCGGTTCGCGGTCGGCACCGACCCGGCGCTGCCGGGGCTGGCCGGCGTGCTGCTCGACGTGACCGACGAGGGGATCCGGCTGGTGGCGACCGACCGGCATCGACTGGCGGTGGCGACGGCCGGCGCGACGGTGCACGGTCCGGCGGTGCGTGCGCTGCTGCCCGTGGCCGCTGTCGACCGGCTGCGCCGGCTCTCCGACGAGGCGGTCACCGGCGAGGTACGGCTGACCCTGGTCGGACGGCAGGTCGTCGCCGACGTCGCCGGGCGTCGGTTGCGGGTGACGACGCTGCCGTACGACTTTCCCGACTATCACGCCCTGCTGCCGGGAGCGACCGGCGGGCCGGCCCGGCGGGTGCCGGTGGACGCGCCGTGGCTGGTCGCCGCGCTGCGCTCGGGTGCCTCGACGGTGACCCGGGAGCACGCGGGCGGCCCGCTGCCGGTGACCGTGCTGGGGCTGGGCGGCCGGGACGCGCTACGCCTGCTCGACCCGGACGAACTGACCGACGATCCGGCCGGTCGGGCCGACGCCGAGCTGCGGGTCGGCGTCAACGGGGGGTACCTGCTCGACGCCCTGCACGCGGCGGGTGGCCCGCGCCTGGTGCTGGAACTGGACGGCCCGGTCACCCCGCTGGCCATTCGCCGGCCCGACGATCCGGCCGCCTTCTCCATCCTGATGCCGATCCGACTCTGACCGCGGCGACCCGTCCGGTCCGGCTCGGACCGGACGTCGAAACCGCCGGTCCGCGGTGGGTCGGGTGCGGGAGGCGGGGCGATTCGGGCGCGACGGTAGCATCTGGAGGTCCACCCGAGCCCGGACGGAGGCGTACGGAGCAGCATGCTCGACATGGAGTTGATCCGGAAGGATCGCGACGCGGTGGCGGCCGCGCTGGCGAAGCGGCTGGACGCCGCCGAGGTCGACCGGGTGCTGGAGGAGATCCAGCAGCTCGACCGGGAGCGTCGCCGGCTCATCAGTGAGATCGACGGGGAACGCCAGCGCCGCAAGGCCGAGGCCCGGGCGTACGCGCAGGCGAAGCGAGCCGGTGTCGAGCCGCAGGTCACCTCCGACGACGGTCGGAAGCAGGTCGCCGAGCTGGAGGCGGAACTCGACGAGGTGCAGGCGCGGCTGCGTACCACCATGAGCGAGCTGCCCAACCTGCCCGCCGAGGACGTGGTGCCCGGCGGCAAGGAGGCCAACCGGGTGGTGAAGACCTTCGGCGCGCCACCGGCCATCGAGAAGGTCCGCGACCACGTCGAGCTGAGCCGGATGCTGGGTCTGGTCGACCACGAACGCGGCGTCAAGCTCGGCGGCTCCGGTTTCTGGATGTACACCGGGGTGGGTGCCCGGTTGGAGTGGGCGCTGATCAACTGGCTGATCGAGCGGAACATCGAGGCCGGGTACGAGTTCCTCCTGCCGCCGCATCTGCTGCTGGACAGCGCAGGTTTCGCCGCCGGTCAGTTCCCCAAGTTCTACGACGACGTCTACCACCTGGACAAGCAGTCCGCGCCGCGTGGGCAGTTCCTGCTGCCGACGGCGGAGACGGCGATCCTCGGTGCGTACCAGGACGAGATCCTGGATACCACGAAGCTGCCGCTCAAGGTCTTCGCCTACACGCCGTGCTACCGGCGCGAGGCGGCCGGCTCGCACTCCGACGAGCGGGGCACGGTGCGGGGGCACCAGTTCAACAAGGTGGAGATCTTCCAGTTCACCCTGCCCGAGCAGGCCGACGCGGCGCTGGAGCAGATGGTCAACCACGCGGAGAGCCTGGTCGAGGGGCTGGGTCTGCACTACCAGCGCAGCCTGCTCGCGGCCGGCGACTCCAGCGCGTCGATGCGTAAGACCCTCGACATCGAGGTGTGGATGCCCAGCACCGGCAAGTACAAGGAGGTCTCGTCGGTCTCCTGGGGCGGTGACTACCAGGCCCGTCGGGCGGCGATCCGCTACCGCGAGCCGGGCGGCAAGCAAACCCGCTTCGTGCACACCCTCAACGGCTCGGCCCTCGCCACCAGCCGCCTTCTCCCCGCCATCCTGGAGCAGTTCCAGCAGCCCGACGGCTCGGTCCTGGTCCCCGAAGTCCTCCGCCCCCGCCTGGCCACCGACCGCCTAACCCCGCACTGACCGCCCCCACCCCAGTGCGTCGGCGAGGGGGCAGGGGCGTCAGGTGGCCAGCGCGGTGACGCGGCGGGTGAGGTCCTCGCCGTCCAGCCAACCCTGGTGGATGATCCGGCCGTCGCGGTCGATGATGACGAAGGTGCTCTGCTCGACAACCTCGAAGCGCCGCCAGATCACCCCTTCGCGATCCTCGATCTGCGGCATCGGGCCCAGTTCGAACTCGGTGACGAAGTCGGTCATCGCCTTGCGTTCACCGAGCCCCGCGACGCCGATGATCGGCACGGTCTCCCGGAAGCCGGGCTCGATCTCGGCGATCGTCCACGCCTGGCTGGCGCAGGTGGCGCACCAGGGCGCCCAGAACCAGAGCACCACCGGCCGGCCCGCCAGGGTGGCGGCGTCGAAGGCCGCGCCGTCCAGGGTGGTGCCGGTGAACCGCAGGGTGTCCGGCACCGGGCCGGTCGACGGGGACGAGGCGGTGGCGGACGCCGGACCACCGGCCTGCGGGGCCGCCTCGGCGTCCGGACCGGTGCCGCATCCGGCGGTGGCCAGCACGGCGGCGAGCAGGGCGGCGGTGACCGCCCCGGTGACCCGTCCGGTTCGTGGAACCGACCCCATCGGCGTCTCCTTCGGTTCGCTCGCCCGTCGACCCGGGCAGCCGTGCCACCCGGTCGACCGGCTCAGGCTTCGGTCAACCGCAGCGCCAGCGCCGGGCAGACCTTGACCGCCTTCACCGCGCCCTCCCGCAACCAGGTCGGCACGGGGGTGGGCGGGAAGGCGGGGTATCCGTTCTGGTCCAGCCGGATGAAGTCCGGCACCACGTGGGCGCAGAGGCCGTGGCCGTCGCAACGGGACCAGTCCAGGACCAGTTTCTGTGGGTCGGGGTCGGGAGCGCCGGGTAGACCCATCATGCCCTTGACCCGCCGTCCGCAGCCCTCGCCGGTGGTGTGCTTCTTCAGGTCGTCGGCGAAGACCTCCATCGCCGAGAGCGCGAAGCGGGACGTACCGTCGGGGTGGCTGCACGCGCCGCGGCCCTTGACGTCGCCGGCGGCGGCCCGGACGACCTCCACCGGCGCGCTGCCGGAAACCGCCAGGTCGACGGCGCGGGCCAGGTCGGGCAGGCCCCGCTTGCACGGGCCGCACTGCCCGGCCGACTCGCCGGCCAGGTAACGGACCACCTGCGCCGCCTCGCCGAGCGGGCAGGTGTCGTTGGCCAGCGGGACGATGATGCCAGCGCCGAGCGTACCGCCGACCGCGGCGAGCCCCTTGCGGGAGACCTCGGCCCGCTCCGCCGCCTCCCGGGTGATCCACTTGCCGTGGTAGCCGCCCATGAGGATGCCGGGACCGTCCGGCACCTCGCACAGTTCGAGGATCTCGGCCAGCGGAGTGCCGGCCGCGCACTCCACCACCGCGTGGCGCTTTGCCGCGCCGGTGATGCTGAGCAGCACCGTGCCGGGTTCGTCGTCGGTGCCGAGCGCCGCGTACTCGTACGGGCCGAGTCGGGCGGCGATCGCCATCTGGGCGTACGTCTCGGCGTTCGACAGCAGGGTCGGCATCCCGCCCACGCCGGAGTCGCTGGACCGCTTCTTGGTGCCGGGCGGGATGTGCGGCAGCCCGTTGATCCCGTTCACCAGGGCGCCGCCCTCACCACTTATGAACCGGTGCGGCACCGTCACGACGCTTGTCGGCGCCGGCATCCGGCGCTCGTCCAGGGCCTCCATCAGGGAGTCCCGGCCCACCAGGTCGTCGGCCACGCAGAGCACGATCTCCTCGGCGTCCAGCGCGAATGCGGCCAGCGCGGCACCGTCGAGAATCAGGTGCGGTGCCCGGGTGAGCAGGACCTTGTCCTTCCAACTCGCTGGCTCACCCTCGGTGGCGTTGACCACGACCACGGGCGGTAGATCCTGACGTTCACAGGACTCCAGCACCGCCCGCAGCTTGCGGGCGAACGGGAATCCGGCTCCGCCCTTGCCCTTGAGCTGGATGCCCTCGGCCAGACGCAGCAGGTTGGACGGCTCCATCGGGCTGATCGGCCCATGCACCAGCTCGTGGGCACGCAGGTCGAGCCGGCCGAACTCGGCGAACCCCGCAGTGAGCCGCGGCTCACCCACGGCAGCCACCGGGGGAACGGTGGTCCGCATCGTCACTTGGCCTCACCCCGCAGCCCGGCCCAGTAAGCGCCGTCCACCGAGTCCGGGTCGGCGCGGCGGCGACGCCGGCTCTCCGCCGACGAGGCCCGGCGGGCACGTCGGGAGGCCAGGTCGACAAGGGTCGGAGTGTCGTCGTCGTCGGCCACGTCGTCCGGGGCATACCGGGCCGGCGGGCGCCAGTAGTCGGTCTCCGCCGCCGGCAGGTCGTCCTCGGCGCTGTGCCGCCCTCCGCCGCTGCGCGGCGCGGCGGAGATCGGCGAGCCGGAGATGGGCGCACCGGAGATCGGGTCGACCGAGATCGGGGCGGCCGACTCCCACCGGCGAGGGCTGTCCCAGGGCTCCTCCGGCTCGTCCTCCATCCGCTGCGGAGGAGCCGAGTACCGGCTGTCGGTCCGGGACCGGCGGGAACGGCCGTACTCCTCCTCGTCGTCGAAGTCGCGGCGGCGGCGACGCACCGGCTCCTCGTACTCCATCAGGTCCTCGTCGCGACGGGACGCACGACGGCCCACCGGCTCGCGCTCCTCCTCGCGCCGCGACCGGCGGCCGGTCGGTTCCTCGTCGCGCCGCGACCGGCGGGCGACCGGCTCCAGTTCCTCCTCGACCCGCGCCGCACGCCGCCCGGTGGTCTCCAGCTCGTCGTCGCGGCGGGAGGACCGCCGCCGGGGCTCGGCGTCGCGGCGGCGGCGAGCCACCGGCTCCAGCACCTCGGTCTCGCGGCGCACCACCCGCTCCAGTTCCTCCTCCTCGCGGCGCGAGGCGCGCCGGACGACCGGCTCGAACTCCTCGTCGCGACGGTCCCGGCCGGACCGCACCGGTTCACGCAGCGTGCCCGGCTCGGGAACCACCGGCACGGTGAACCGTTCCGGGTCGTTGCGCCGGATGGTGGGGCTGGCCCAGGTCCCGGAGGTGCTGTCGGCCCAGCTGGTGTCACGACGGACCCGCTTCTCGCGACCGTCGTCGGCTTCGTCGCGCCGGCCGGTCAGGGTGCCGAGCAGGGACTTGCCCCGGGTCTCCTCGGTGGACTTGGCCCCGCTCATGACCTCGTTCAGAACTGCGGCCTGCTGTTGCTCGCGGCTGCGCCGCTGCAGGGTGACCGAGAGCCGGACCATCAGGGCGAGCACGACCAGCAGCACGCAGGCGAAGTAGCTCAGGCCAACCCAGGTGGCGGGCGGACGGCCGGCGAGCAGGCCGTGGAAGATGGCGAACGGCCAGGAGACGTACGCCATGGAGTGCAGGGCACGCCACACCCACTTCGGGCCGACGTCCGCGAACCGCGCCCGGATGATCCCGGTCCAGAGCACACCCACCATGAGCAGCGCGGCGATGGTGCCCAACCCGATGTAGAGGCCCCGACCACCGACGAACGGCACGGCTGCGTCGGTCACCCCCGCCCGACCACTGGCGATCTTCGTGATGACGTGGAAGGCCAGCCCGGCCACGCCGAGGATGCCGGTGGCCCGGTGCGCGGACTGCAACAGCACCCGGTGCCGGATGAGCAGCACCAACCGGTCGGTGGCGAGCAGCCCCATCATCACCGTGAGGCTCAGCGCGACAAGCGCGATCACGCCGGCGAAGAACTCGGTGAAGAAGAAGCCCATCGCGTACATCTGCTGGCCGGCGCCGGTGAGCATCGTCAACGCCCACAAGGCGGCGAGCCCGGACGCGGAGAGCGCCATGATCTGGCCGCGGGACCGGACGCGGATCCCTCGACTGCTGCTGCTGGTACGTACGGCAGCTGCCTTCTCGTTCTGCGTAGCCCGGACCATCTGCTCCTCGATCGTCTCGCGGCGGCGCACCGCCGGCCGACCCTGTTCCCCACTCCAGTACGCAGCGCGGCTCCGGTCGGATCAGTGTCGTAAGAAAAAATCTCGCCGAGTTGTCGAACCGCCCCGCCACCCGGCGCGTATAACGGCCCCGCCGCCGACCGTCCACACCAGCGCATTGACAGGCGTTGAAATCAGCTTGTAACCTTTCCGAAATTTTCAGCCCTGATTGCAAGATCCGGGCAACAGCAGCACCACCTCCCCGTCCCCCGGCACCCCTGGAGCACCCGATGCATCGACGTCGACTCCGCCCCGCGATCGTCGCCCTCGCCGTGATCGCCGGCCTCCTCGCCCCCGGCGTGGTCACCGCACCCCCGGCCGCCGCCGCCCCGAGTGGTGGCAAGAAGGTCATCGCCAACCTCTTCGAGTGGAACTGGCCCTCGGTGGCCGGCGAGTGCAGCAGCACCCTCGGCCCGAAGGGCTACGGCTACGTCCAGGTGTCACCACCGCAGGAGCACGTGCGCGGCAACCAGTGGTGGGTGGCCTACCAACCGGTCAGCTACCGGATCGAGTCCCGCAAGGGCACCCGCGCGCAGTTCAAGTCCATGGTCGACACCTGCCACGCGGCCGGCGTGAAGGTGATCGTCGACGCGGTCATCAACCACATGTCCGGCCAGGACAACGGCGGGACCGGCTGGGCCGGCTCGACCTACCAGCACCACGTCTACCCCGGCATCTACCAGTCGCAGGACTTCCACTACTGCGGGCGCAACGGCAACAACGACATCGCCAACTACAACGACCGCTACGAGGTGCAGAACTGCGAGCTGGTCAACCTCTCCGACCTGAAGACAGAGTCCGACTACGTCCGCTCCCGGCTGGCCGCGTACCTCAACGACCTGCTGTCGCTCGGGGTGGACGGTTTCCGCCTGGACGCCAGCAAGCACATGCCTGCGGCCGACATCGCCAACATCCGCAGCCGGCTCAACCGGTCGGCGTACATCGTGCAGGAGGTCATCTACGGCGCGGGCGAGCCGATCACGCCGAACGAGTACACCGGCAACGGCGACGTGCACGAGTTCCGCTACGGCAAGGACCTGGCCCGGGTGTTCCGCTCCGAGCGGCTGGCGTACCTACGCAACTTCGGCGAGGGCTGGGGCCACCTGCCGAGCGCCGTGTCCTCGGTCTTCGTGGACAACCACGACACCCAGCGCGACGACGGCGGGGTGCTGACTTACCGCGACCGGGGCATCTACGCGCTGGCCAACGCGTTCATGCTGGCCTGGCCGTACGGCTCCCCGACGGTGATGTCGAGCTACACCTTCAGCAGCCGCGACGCCGGCCCACCCTCGGACGGCAGCAACAAGACGCGCAACACGGTCTGCTACTCCGGCTGGGAGTGCGAGCACCGCTGGCCGGTGATCGCGAACATGGTCGGCTTCCGCAACGCCACCGAGGGCGCCGGGGTGAGCAACTGGTACGACAACGGCAACAACCACATCGCCTTCAGCCGCACCGGCCGGGGCTTCATCACCATCAACGACGAGGGCTCGGCGATCAACGGCCGCTCCTACTACACCGGACTGCCGGCCGGCCGCTACTGCGACGTCATCCACGGCACCTTCACCAACGGCACCTGCTCCGGCCCGGTCGTCACCGTCGACGCCAACGGCTGGTTCGCCGCCAACGTCCCCGCCCACGACGCCATAGCCCTCCACCTAAACGCCCGCCTCCCCTAACCCCCCACCCCACCCACCCCCGCCCTTGACCGCCCGCGTTGATCAAGAAGTTTTGGTCGCCCCGCCCGCTCAACCCCGACGCAAACTTCTTGATCAACGGGGCAGGGGGCGGGGGCAGGGGGGCGGGGAGGGTTGGGGTTTTGGGGTTGTTTGGGGGTTTTGGGGGGTAGGGTGGGTGGGTGGGGGTTTTGGGAGTTCTGGGGTCTCGGGGGCGGCGGGGGGTCGCTTTCGGGGTGGGCGTGGCGGTGCTGATGGGTGGGGCCGCGTACACGGGATGGGCGCTGACGCCGACGCCCGGGACGACACCCGTCGCCGGGCCCACCGGTGAGGCGCTGGCGCCGACGGCGGAGGTGCCGCCGTCGGCCGACGCTGAGCGGGTGCTGCCCGCGGCACCGGCGCCGGACGGGCTGCCGGAGATCGACTACGACCCGGCCCCCGCCGGCTTCCCCGACGACCCGGACGCCCTCGACACCACACCGCTGACCCAGGGCCTGCACCCGACCCGCAAGCTCGCCGCGTACGACGCACCCGGCGGTCGACCGTTGGCCTTCCTGATGCCGACGATCAGCGAGGTGGAGCTGACCGTACCGATCGCCCGCCGCGAGTCCGGCTGGACGGCGGTGCTGCTCCCCTCGGCCAACCGCAAGCTGGCCTGGCTACCACCCGGCGGTTTCCGCACCGTCGCGCTGCGCGACCAGATCGTGGTGGAACGTACCCCGTTCCGGCTCACCTGGTACCGCGACGGCACCGCCCAACGCTCCTGGCAGATCAGTCTCGGCCAACGCGGCCAGGAAACCCCACTCGGCCGGACCTTCGTGCTGGGCCGCACCCCACCGCCGGAGTCGGTCTACGGCGGGGTGGACATCTACGCCCTCGGCTCGATCCCCGACGACCTGGACTCGGTGCCCGCCGGGCTGCGCGGCGCCCACATCGGCATCCACACCTGGTACCACGACGGTGAGCTGGGCCAGCAGACCACGAACGGCTGCATCCGGTTGACGGCCAGCGGCCAGCGCCTGTTGCTGGAGAAGCTACGTCCGGGCACGCCGGTGGTCGTCGTCGACGAGCTGCCGGCCCAACCCGCCACCGCCTGAGCCGATGATCGGACGCCGGTGACAGGGCGGTACAGACACCGTCCGTCACGCTGCGGGGCGATGTGACGCTGGGCAGCCGGTACGAGCGTGGCGCGATGGACTGTTCCAGGTTCCTGGGGTCAGTACGCGATGTTGCGAGCTTCGCCGCTGGCGGGTGTCCATTCCTCCGGCCGGATGCGCTGGGCGGGCACGGCTTCGGCCGAAGGGTCCAGTTTTCTCCAGAGGAACTCCAGTGACAACGCCTCGATGAAGGCGCGCTGCTCGTTGTTTGCCGCCGCGCCGTGTCCACCCTCGACGTTCTCGTAGTACGACACGTCGTGGCCGTGCTCGCGCAGCCGGGCGGCCATCTTGCGGGCGTGCCCGGGGTGCACCCGGTCGTCGCGGGTCGAGGTGATGAACAGGACCGGCGGGTACCGCTCGTGACTGCGCACGTTGTGGTACGGCGAGTAGTCCCGCAGGAAGGCCCAGTCCTCCGCGACGTCCGGGTCGCCGTACTCGGCCATCCAGGAGGCGCCGGCCAGCAGCCGGTGGTAGCGACGCATGTCCAGCAATGGGACGTTGGCGACGACGGCGCCGACCAGCGACTGGTAGCGGGTCAGCATCGCCCCCATCAGCAGGCCGCCGTTGCTGCCGCCCTCGATGCCCAGCATGGCCGGCGTGGTGATGCCCCGGCTCACCAGGTCGGTCGCCACGGCCGCGAAGTCCTCGAAGGCGCGGGTTCGATGGGCGCGCAGCGCGGCCCGGTGCCAGCGCGGGCCGTACTCGCCGCCGCCGCGGATGTTCGCCACCACGTAGGTGCCGCCGTGGGCCAGCCAACCCCGGCCGACGATGCCGTCGTAGCCGGGGGTCAGGGACACCTCGAAGCCACCGTACCCGTGCAGCAGCGTCGGTCCGGCGGGCGCGGCCGGATCCCCGACCACGAAGTACGGCACCCGCGTGCCGTCGGCGGAGGTGGCGAAGAACTGGCGTACCGCCAGGCCGTCGGGGTCGAAAAACGCAGGTGCCCGCTTGAGCGTCTCGACGCTGCCACCGACCCGTCCGAGCCGCAGCGTGGCCGGCTGGAGGAAACCCTCCGAGGCGATCAGGTACGCGTCGTCCCGGTCCGGATCCGTCTCCACGACGCAACTTTCCTGGTCAACCGGCACCCCGGGTAGCGGTTCGCGCCGCCAGCCGCTCTCACCGGGGCTGAGCAGTTCCAACCGGCTGCGGACATCGGTGAGGGTGGTCAGGATCAGGTGGTTGCGGGTCCACGTGTACCCGTCGAGCGAGGTCCGGTCGTCCGGCTCGAACAGCACGTTGAAATCCCGGTCACCGGCGAGAAAGCCGGCGAACCGGATCGCCAGCAGCGCACCCGCCGGGTGGCCGACCTCGCCCACCTGCCACGGCGTACGCGGCCGGACCAGCAACCATTCCCGGTGTACGTCCCAGCCGGCGTCCTCGGGCACCGGGATCCGAATCCGCTCCCCCGCCCCGGTGAGCAGGTAGCTCTCCGACCGGTAGAAATCCACGGTGCGCGTGACGAAGTCGCGCTCGAATCCGGGCGTCAGGTCATGCCAGCCGTACGCCCCGATGTCGGTGGTGGACGCCTCGAAGACGATCTCGGCCTCGGTCAGCGGGGTGCCGCGCCGCCACCGGCGCACCACCCGGGGATACCCGGAGTCGGTAAGCGATCCTGGCCCGAGGTCGGTGCCGATCCAGATGTGGTCGGCGTCGATCCAGCCGACGTCGGTCTTGGCCTCCGCCACGGTGAACCCGTCCGCCACGAAGGCCCGATCACCCAGGTCGTACTCGCGCACCACCACCGCATCCGCACCGCCCCGGGAGAGGCTGACCAGGCAGCGCCGGTGCTGCGGCGGCAGGGTCGCCACCCCACCCCAGACCCAGTTCTCGCCCTCCCGTTCGGCAAGCGCGTCAAGGTCGAGCAGGACATCCCACTCCGGTTCCGGCCGGCGGTACTGGTCGAGCGTGGTACGCCGCCACAGCCCGCGTGGATGGGTCGCGTCGCGCCACAGGTCGTAGTAGTAGCCGTCGCCGCGCCAGGCCGGGTACGGGATGCGGTTGTCCGCGTCGAGCACCTGCCGAATCTCGGCCTGCCGGGCGGCGAACGCCGGACCGCCGGTCAGGGCCGCGACGGTCTCGGCATTGCGCTCCCGGACCCACGTCGCAGCCTCCGGGCCGTCCAGGTCCTCCAACCAGAGGTACGAGTCATCGCTGTCGTCGGTCGAGATCGCCACCCTCGAACTATCGCCGACATCCGTGTCGGCACCCGACCCGCCGGCTGTCGACATGGCGACTCGGCTGATCGGCGCCACCCGTTCGGCGCTGTGGGCTGATCAGCCGACTCGGGTGCGGGAGGCGTCGGTCGCCTCGATCCAGCCTCCGCGAGGTAGAGCGTCTGGCTGGCCGGCGGTGAGTACGAGTGCGTCGACCTCATTGATGGAGCCATCGGTGCCGACGAACTCGACGTTCGCCCACCCGTGGTACGGGTCGACATCCGGGCCGACTCCTCCACCCCGTCCGGCAACCACCGGCTCAGCCTTCGCCCCTCACCGGTCACACGTCCGCGCAGCGCACAACAGGCGTCAGCGTCAGAGCGGCAACACGTTCCGCACTTGAACGAACACTTTCTGCTTCATAGACTCGCACCTACGCGCTTTCCCGCCCCCTCCGGGAGGTCGCATTGGGCACATCGACTCGACTACCCGGCCCGACCGGTGGCGGCTGGACCAGCGCGAAGCGCAGCCTCAGCAGCTGGACCCCGCGCCCGCAGAGCCAACCCGGGTCGCTCGTCGAGGACGACCGCCGAGAGGCTGAGCGAACGGCGGAGAAGTTCCGAGACGCGCTGCGTGATGCGCTCCGCGAGGACCCGGAGCGATTCGGCATCCAGAGTTCCGCCAGGGCGAGCGGAGACCGTCTCATCACCGTGTTGGACGACCTGCGCCAGCCGGACCCGGCCCTGCTCCGGGGCATCGCGGATCACCCATACCTCGCTCCGGCGGACGAGTTCGTTCGTCGGTTCGTCGCCGAGGTCGGCGGCGACGGCCGACTGGTTGTCGACGCAGCCACCCGCCGGGCCGCGCGCCGCGTGGTCGAGCGGCTGGTGGACCACGACGGCCCGCTCGCCGACCCGCTGCGACCAGGGGGTATCAGCGGTGAGCTGTTCTGCGCCCTCTACCAGTCCTTCTTCGGGGATCTGGTCGGCCAGTTCGTGCACATCCTGATCGCCGAGAACGTCAAACTCGCACTGCCGGTGCTGGCGCTCGACCCCACCGACACGGTGGCCGGCTTCGTCGCCGACCAGATCGTCAAGGTCCTGCCTGATCCCTGTGCGGTGGCGAACGCACGCGAGCCCGAACAGCCACGCCTCGTCGACATTGCCCGGGACCTGCTCGCAGAAACCGTCGCGGAGGCGCTGGGCTTAGGCGACTCCGGTCTGGAGCTGGCAGCATGAGCCCCGCCAGTTTCGCTTACCAGTATCCGAGCAAGACGAGGTTCTCAGGTCCAGGTCGACCAACGGGACTTGACCCACAACTGCTGTTACCTGCTGATCGTCGACTACAGCAGCTCGCCGAAGTTCCGGGCGACCGACCAGGCTGGGCTCAGGACCTGGTCCAGATCGCGCGTGCTGTCTACCTGGCGGACAAGCTGTCCTCGCGGGCACTCTCCGACGACGGCTGGACCCGACACATCGAGCTCTCGGTAGAGGTGGTGGAGCCAGATCGATGGACTGAACGGACGCTCGTGCTCTTGTCCCGGCTGCTGGAGGCCTTGTCCTCGGACCACTGGGCCATCAACGTTCGTCCTGGGGCCGTTCGGTGGCCGCATCAGGGCCGAATGCTTTCGGCCCAGCAGGTGCAGGAGGTCGCGCTGTTCTCCGGTGGCCTGGATTCCACGGCACACGCGGTTGAGCGTTCCACGGCAGGTGCGGGTGACCTCCTGCTCGTCTCCTACTACGAACCTCATTGGGGAAGGCAGCAGGACGTCGTACTGGAGACGATCCGGACGGCAGCTTCACGGGGAATTCAGCAGTTCAAGGCGTCACAACAGGTACGCGCCCCTAATGTCGAACTGGAGAAGTCGGCACGCACGCGGGGGCTGTTGTACATGGCGACCGCCGTCTACCTGGCGGCGGTACACGACGTCTCGAACGTCGCCGTACCGGAGAACGGTCAGCTGGCCATGAACCCGGCGTTGACCCCCGCTCGGTCCGCTGCTTGCTCGACCCGCTCAGTGCATCCCGGCACGCTGAGCCTCCTCAACGAGATGATCGGGGCGGTCGGAGGTACGACAAGCGTCATCAACCCGTACCTGCACCTCACCAAGGGTGAGGTATGTCGACGGGCGTTGCGGGCAGGGCTGGATGGCACGACGCTTACCAACGCCACTGTCAGCTGTGGTCGCCCGCCCAGAGATCGGCCGGACCCACACTGCGGATGCTGCTACCCCTGTCTGGTACGACACTCCGGTCTGCTCACCGCGCTCGGAGACGACGACACGCCGTACGTGAAAGACGTGTGGGCCATGGCGGACCGGCTAGCTGCGACCGATGATCGGCGGGCGTTGCAGCGCTGGCTGAGCGAACCGTTCGGCGTGCGTGATCTGTTCACCGACCTGCCCGTACCGGAGGGGTCTGACCTGACCGCCCTTGTTGACGTCGTGCAGCGCGGCCGTACGGAGCTGACCCGGATGTTCGTCCGGCATCACAAATTGGTCAGGGCAGCGATTCGGTGACGTTCGGCCCTGGCATGGGCACGGACTGCGGGGGTATGACCGACACATGAGGGCGAGTTTCCGGCTCGGCAGGATCGTGGGCGTACCGGTCGGGGTCAACTGGAGTGTCCTGGTCATCTTCGCGCTGATCTGGTGGGGGCTGTCGGCCAACCTGTTCCCCGAGTCGTACCCGGGTCGGTCGGTGTTCGCGTACCTGCTGGCCGGGCTGACCGCCGCGGTGGTCTTCTTCCTCGGCCTGCTCGCCCACGAGGTGTCCCACGCGGTGGTGGCCAAGCGCAACGGCCTGGGCGTGCAGGGGATCACCCTGTGGCTCTTCGGCGGGGTCGCCGAGCTGCGCGGCGAGGCCCGCTCGCCCGGTGCCGAGCTGCGCATCTCCGGGGTAGGGCCACTGGTCAGCCTGATCATCGGCGCCGTCTTCGGGGCGATCGCGATGCTGCTCGCCCTGGCCGGGGTGCAGGGGCTGCTGCTGGGCGTGATGGCCTGGCTCGGCGGCATCAACCTGCTGCTTGCCGTGTTCAACATCCTGCCGGCGGCACCGTTGGACGGCGGGCGGCTGCTGCGGGCGGCGGTGTGGAAGGCCACCGGCGACCGGACCCGGGCCACGGTGGTCGCGGCCCGGGCCGGCTGGATCCTCGGCCTGGCGCTCATCGGGTTCGGGCTGTGGCGGTTCCTCACCGGTGCCGGCGTCGGCGGGCTGTGGCTGGCGCTCATCGGCTGGTTCCTGATCGGCGCGGCGACCATGGAGGAGCGGCAGGCCCGGGTGGGCGACGCGTTGCGCGGCATCCGGGTCGCCGACGTGATGAGCCCGCAGCCGCAGACCGCCTCGGGTGAGCTGACGGTGGCCGACTTCGTGGACAACTACCTCTTCGCGTACCGGCACACGGCGCTGCCGCTGACCGAGGACGGCCGGCCGGTCGGGCTGGTCACCCTCGACCGGGTACGCGGCGTGCCGTCCGGCGAGCGGGGCAGCACCACCCTGGCGGCGGTGGCCTGCCGCGCCGACGACCTGGTGCTCGCCTCTCCCGACGAGCCGCTTACCGACCTGCTGCCCCGGCTCAGCGACTGTGCCGACGGCCGGGCCCTGGTGGTCACCGACGGTCGCCTGGTCGGCATCGTCTCCCCCAGCGACATCAGCCGCGCCGTGCAGCGCAGCAGCATGCGCGACCAGCTCACCACCGGCCGCTGACCGCCGACCGCGCTGACTCAGTCGAGGTGGTCGGCCGGGGCGGTCTGCAACAGCCAGGCCAACGGCATGCGGGCCTGCTCGACGTACCGACCGTCGCCGCCGAGTTCGTGCAACGTGACAGTCTGCGCGTCGTCCCGGTCCACGATCCGGAATCCGACCACCGTTTCCGTCCGGCCCGGGATGCGTACGCCGACCGCCTGGAGCACCTGTTCCGCGGGCCAGCCCGCCATGATCAGCCAGGCGAACAGTCGGCTCGCGATCGTCGCGTGCTCCGAGTCGGGCGGCGGTATGACCGACAGAACCCCTTCGGGGCTGGTCTCGTAACGATGACCGTTCGCGTCGGCGGCGTTCATCGCCGCCACGTCGTCGAGCGTCACGACGGCGGGCATGTGCATGCCGACAGCCTCAGCGCTCATGGGCTAATCCTAGTTCGATGTCCGGGCACGTCCACCGGCCCGCGCCGCGTCGGCACGCCGGGGCGTGGTCAGCGGGGAAGCAGCTGGTCGAGTTCCTCGGTGCGGAATTTTCCGTTGGGGTCGAGGCGGTTGACCAGCGCGGCGAAGTCGGTCCAGCGGCTGTAGGTCGCGGCGATCGTCCCGGTCGGCATGGTGAAGACCTTGCCCCAGTGCGGCCGGGGCGCGAACGGGGCCAGTGCCCGCTCGACCTCGGCAAGGACCGGCAGTACCGCCGCCGCGTCGGCGATCCAGGTGAAGTGCACCGCGAGGCTGTCGCGGTCGTACTGCGGGCTGAGCCACAGCTCGTCGGCGGCGATCGTGCGCAGCTCGCTGGTCTGCGCGACCGGGGCGATCAGGTGCGCCACCTCGTCCAGCGCGACGAGCGCGTCGGCGGCCACCGCGCGGGGCAGATGGTACTCGGACTGCAACTCGTCACCGTTGCTCGGCGTGAAGCCGAGCCGGAAATGCGGTAGCCGCTCGTGCCAGGGGCCGGGCACGCCGAGCTGCTCGGTGCAGTTGGCCACCGGCATACCGGGCACCGGGTGCCAGGGCCGGTCGGCCGCCGCGGTGCCGAGCCAGTCCGCCGGGGGCGCGGGCTGGTCCGCGAGCTGCTTGCGCCAGACCTGGGTGCCGCGGGTGGAGCGCCAGTCGGTGAAGACACTGACGCTGTACGCCGAGGCGAGCGCCTCGTCCAGCGCCTCGCGGGGCAGGTCGAGGCGGACGTACTGGCGTACCTCGAAGGTCGGCACCACGTCCAGGGTGAGTCGGGTGACGATGCCCAGCGCGCCGAGGGAGACCACCATGCCGGTGAAATCGGGGTCGGTACGGTCCACGGTGAGCAGGTCACCGGCGGCGGTGACCAGTTCCAGGCCGGCGACGGCGGTGGCCAGGTTGCCGACGGTCTCGCCGGAGCCGTGGGTGCCGGTGGCGACCGCGCCGGCCACCGAGATGTGCGGTAGTGAGGCGAGGTTGGCCAGCGCGTACCCGCGCTCGTGCAGCCAGGTGGCCAGGTCGCCGTAGCGCAGCGCGGCCGGCACGTGCACCACCCGCCGCTGCTCGTCGAGTCGCGGGGTGGCCGGCAGTCCGGCCAGCGTGACCAGGTCTCCGGTGGTGTCGCCGAGTCGGTTGAACGAGTGTCCGCTGCCCACCGCCCGGATCCGGTCGCTGCCGGCGACCAGTTCCCGCAGCTCGTCGATCGAGGACGGCCGGCGGTACGCCCGGGCTGCGTACTCGACGTTGCCGGCCCAGTTGCGGTGCGTCGACACTCCCGACCCCCTCTGCACGCCGGCGGTTACCGCCGGCTCCGTCGGGGAACCCTACGCCGATGAGCAGCTACCGTGATCCCGCCCCTCGCGGCGACGTGTATCCCTCCGAGGAGGAGATCGACCCGGCCGGCAACGGCGTGGAGCCCGCCACCGGTTTCACCGGCACCGTCGACGGCTCCCCGGTCACCTGGTCCGATGCGGGGCCGTGGGCGAGCCAGCCGGATCCGCAGCCCAGCCCCACCCCGGAGCCGGTGCCGGAACCGCCGCCCGCCCCCGGCCCGCCGCCCCGGGTCGAGACCGGCGCCCGGTCGATCGTGACCCGGCACATGGACGGTTCGGTGCAGGTGGTCACCGATTTCGACGGCGACGGCGTCGCGGACCAGGTGCAGTTCGACCTTGACGGCGACGGGCTACCGGACGTCACCTACCTCGACCGCGACCGGGACGGCCAGCTCGACACCGTGCTGCGCGAGGAGCACCGGGTCTGACGCGCCGCCCCGGCCCGCCCGGCCCGACTCGACCGGTCAGGCGGGCGGCATCTGGGCGAGATCGACTCCGATTGCGGCATGCCGGGGTTTCCAGGGCCGCTGATACCCCGACTTGCCGCAATCGGAGCCGCCCCGCGACGAACAGCCGCGCCGCGACGCACGGAGCCGCCCGGGGCGGGACGGTCAGAGCTGCCGCATCACCTCGGTGGCGACCAGGTCCAGGTGGTCCAGGTCGGCCAGGTCGAGCACCTGGAGGTAGAGGCGCTGGCTGCCGATCTCCGCGTACCGGCCGATGGTGTCGATGACCTCGGCAGGGGTGCCGGCGAGGCCGTTGACGCGCAGCTCGTCCGGTTCGCGGCCGATCGCGGCGGCCCGCCGCGCCACCTCGGCGTCGTCCTTGCCGCAGCAGAGCACCAGCGCGTTGGACCAGGTCAGCTGCGCCGGGTCGCGGCCGATGTCGGCGCAGGCGGCACGGACCCGCTCGAACTGGGCCACCGTCTCGTCGATCGAGACGAACGGCAGGTTGAACTCGTCGGCGTAGCGGGCGGCTAGCTGCGGCGTACGCTTCGCGCCCTTGCCACCGAGCAGGATCGGCGGGTGCGGGCGCTGAACCGGCTTGGGCAGCGCGGGCGAGTCGCTGACCTGGTAGTGCCGGCCGGTGAAGTCGAACGTCTCGCCCGGCGGGGTGCGCCAGAGACCGGTGATCACCGCCAGTTGCTCGTCCAGCCGGTCGAACCGCTCCCCCAGCGGCGGGAAGGGAATCCCGTACGCCTGATGCTCGGCGTCGTACCAGCCGGTGCCGATGCCCAACTCGACCCGGCCGCCGCTCATCTGGTCGACCTGGGCGACGGTGATCGCGAGCGGGCCGGGCAGCCGGAACGTCGCGGCGCTCATCAGCGTGCCGAGCCGGATGGACCGGGTGTCCCGGGCCAGCCCGGCCAGCGTCGTCCAGGCGTCGGTGGGGCCGGGCTCGCCGCTGACCGACCCCATCTTCAGGTAGTGGTCCGAGCGGAAGAAGGCGCCGAAGCCGGTCTCCTCGGCACGTCGGGCCACGGCGAGCAGGTCGTCGTAGCTGGCGCCCTGCTGGGGTTCGGTGAAGATCCGCAGTTCCATGGGTCGAGCATAGGTAAGCCACCGGCGGTGGCGCTCGGGGACGCTCGCCGGCCACTTCCGGAAGGATAGCCGGAAATCCTTGCAGGTCTTGCAGTTGGCCGCAAGGGACGGCCTCGCCTTGCATCGTGTTGTGAAAGATAGGTTCCCAACCATCGATGCCACTGTTACGGTCACGCAACCACCGCAACTTCTTGCACACCTTGCAGGAAGACGGACTTTCGCCGACGTCTGCCTGACCGTCCCCCGAGGAGGGCACCGTGCGTATCCCCCGTCCCCGCGCCGCGATCCCCGCGGCCCTGGCCGCGATACTTGTCGCGGTCGGTCTCACCTCCGTCGCCGCCGGCACCGGGCCTGCCAGCGCCGCCGACGTACGCGTCAACGGCGACGCCATCGTCCATCTGTTCCAGTGGCGGTGGAACTCCGTCGCCGACGAGTGCGAGCGCAACCTCGGTCCCAACGGCTGGGGCGGCGTACAGGTCTCCCCGCCGCAGGAGCACGTGGTGCTGCCCAGCGCCGAGGGCGCCACCTACCCGTGGTGGCAGGACTACCAGCCGGTGTCGTACCGGCTCGATCAGACCCGGCGAGGCACGAAGGCCGATTTCGTCGACATGGTCCAGCGCTGTCGCGCTCAGGGCGTCAAGATCTATGTGGACATGGTGCTCAACCACATGAGCGGCACCGGCTCGGCCGGCAGCGGCCCGGGCAGCGCGGGCACCGTCTACAGCAAGTACAGCTACCCGAACCTGTTCGACGACGGCTCGGGCGACAGCTACGGCTACGCCGACTTCGGGCCCTGCTACCGGCGGATCAGCAACTGGGGCAACAAGCAGGAGGTGCAGGACTGCGAACTGCTCGACCTGGCCGACCTCAACACCGCCGACCCCGAGGTACGGCGGAAGGTCGCCAAGTACATGAACGCGGTGATCGACCTCGGGGTGGCCGGGTTCCGGGTGGACGCCGCCAAGCACGTACAGGAGGCGCACCTGGCCGACATCATCAGTCGGCTGCGGGACGTGCCCGGCTTCGGCGGCCGGCCGGACCTGTTCCACGAGGTGTACGGCGACGGCACCATCCCCTACACCGCGTACGCCCCGTACGGCGGGGTGACCAACTTCGACTACCAGCGGGCCGTGTCCTCGGCGTTCCGCGACGGCAACATCGCCCAGCTGGGCAACCTGCCCAACTACGGCGGGCTGACCGCGCAGCAGGCGGTGGTGTTCATCGACAACCACGACACGCAGCGGGAAAACCCGACGCTCACCTACAAGAGCGGCGCCCGCTACTACCTGGCGGACACGTTCATGATGGCCCACCCGTACGGCCGGCCCCAGCTGATGTCGAGCTACGCGTACGGCTCGGTGCACGGGCAGGGCCCGCCCAGCAGCGCCAACGGCACCACCCTGGCCACCGACTGCGCCAGCGACGCGTGGATCTGCGAGCACCGCGACCCCGGGGTGGCCGGCATGCCGGGCTTCCGTAACGCGGTCGCCGGCACCGGCATCGGGTCGGTCACCACCGAGGGCAACGGTCGGCTGGCGTTCGCCCGGGGCGACCGGGGGTACGCCGCCTTCAACGCCACCGGCAGCACCTGGAGCCACAGTTTCGCCACCTCGCTGCCGGACGGCCGCTACTGCAACGTGGGCCGGGGCGCGTACGACCGGTCGACCGGGGCCTGCCCGGGTGGCGCGGTCACCGTCACCGGTGGCAGCTTCACCGCCGCCATCCCGGCCGACCAGGCGGTCGCCCTGCACGTCGAGGCCCGGCTGGACGGCGTCACCCCGAGCCCGACGCCTACCGCGACGCCGACCACCACGCCGACGCCGACCGCGAGCCCATCCCTGCCGGCCGGGTCGACCCGGTTCACCGCGACCGTCTCCACCGACCCGGGCCAGGAGGTGTACGTGGTCGGTTCGGTTCCGCAGCTCGGCTCCTGGAACCCGGCCAACGGGGTGAAGCTGTCCACCACGTCGGGCAGCTACCCGACCTGGACCGGGTCGGTGGACATTCCGGCCGGCACCGCGTTCGAGTGGAAGCTGGTGAAGGTCGGCAACGGCACGACGCAGTGGGAGAACGATCCCAACCGCACCGGCCTCGGCGGTACCGCCGTGACCGCCACCTGGAACCAGCCCGCGAGCGACCCACCGGGCGACGCCACGGTCTCCGTACGGGTCACCGCCGACACCACGTACGGGCAGCACGTGTATCTGGTTGGGGACCTGCCCGCCCTCGGGGGCTGGGATCCGGCCCGAGGGATCCGGCTGTCACCGACGGAGTATCCGGTCTGGACCGGTGCGGTGCGCCTGCCCGCCGGCACCACCTTCGCCTACAAGTACGTCAAGCGGACCGACTCCGGGCAGGTGGTGTGGGAGTCGGGCGCGAACCGTACCGCCACCGCCTCCGGTTCGCCGACGCTCACCGACACCTGGCGCTGACCGCACCTGGCACCGCCCGCACCGTGCGGCCCCTCCCGATCCCCGACCGGGAGGGGCCGCCCCCGTCCCACGGTGCGCCGAGCGGCCGGCGTCCACCCACTCCGGACGCCGGCACGTCGACGGTCAGGGCGTTGCGCGTCGGATGGTCAGATAGCTGAGGCCGGCGAGCAGCAGGGTGAGCAGAGCCGGCCAGCCGACCAGCAGGGCCCAGCCCGGCTGGTCGGCGAACCAGCCACCGATCGCCGACCACCAGCCCCGCCAGGTGGCGAGCACGACGAGCCCACCGATCCCGGCCAACGCGACGGTGCTCAGCATCAGCAGGCCGTTGACGCCCCAGCGCTTGAAGACCAGCGCGATGGCGATGCCGATGAAGCCGAGCAGCAGGAACGGGATCGCGAAGCTGAGGAACCGCAGCACCGGGTTGTCCACCAGCAGGAAGGGAATACCGAAGAAGCGCAGGTTGACGCCCCACCCGTCGGTGGTCTCCTCGATCACGGCCAGCAGGTAGAGCACCGCCGCGTAGCTGACCGCCTGCCCGAGGTAGTTGAGCACGTTGCCGAGGTAGAAGCTGCGGCGGGAGACGCCCAGCCCGATGGCGAACGGAAAGTCCTGGGTGATCGCGTTGATGCTGGCGACGAACATCACCACGTAGATGCTCATCAGCCCACCGGTGGTCGGCTCGAAGTCGTCGGCCTCGTTCATCGCGCTGAACAGGGCCAGGTTGATGAGGAAGCTGAGCGCGAGGATCCCCCACGGCCAGCCGACCACGCTGCGCCAGCCGACGAACTGGAGCCGGGCCACGGTCAGGGCGCGGTTCATCGGACAGCCTCCTTGTCTGCCGCGGCGGCGCCACCGGCCGCGTGCCCGTTGTTCGAGGTGGTCAGGCGTACGACGATGTCCTGGAGCGAGGACGCTTCGAGGTCGAGGCCCAGCGACCGGGCGCGGTCGGGCGCGGCCGGGCCGAAGTCGCCGCGTACGGTGGCCCGAGCCGTGCCGCCGAGCGACGCCCGGTGCAGTTCGGTGCCGGTACGGGCGAACTCGTCCACCGCCGCGACCGGGCCGGAGACGGTGACCACCTGGCCGCGCAGCGCCTCCGCCTCGACGTCGAGCAGCAGCCGACCCCGGTCGATCAGCAGGATGTGCTCGATCAGGTCGCTGACCTCGTCGATGAGGTGCGTCGACAGCACGATGGTGCGGGGATGTTCGGTGTAGTCGGCCAGCAGGTGATCGTAGAAGAGCTGCCGGGAGACGGCGTCCAGCCCGAGGTAGGGCTCGTCGAAGAAGGTCAGCGGGGCACGCGAGGCGAGCCCGACGACGATGCCGAGCGCCGAGAGCATGCCGCGGGAGAGCTTGCGGACGTTGCGCCCGCGCGGCAGTTGGAACACGTCGACCAGTCGCTGGGCGAGCGCCTCGTCCCAGCCTGGATGCACCAGGCGGGCCGCCCGCAGGACGTGCGCGACCCGCAGGTGCGACGGGTAGGTCTGGCTCTCCTTGATGAAGGAGATCCGGGAGAGCACCTGTTCGTTCTCGTACGGGTGCTGCCCGAAGACGCTGACCTCACCGCTGGTGGCGAAGTTCTGCGCGGTGAGGATCTGCATCAGGGTGGTCTTGCCGGCACCGTTGCGCCCCAGCAGGCCGTGGATCCGATGCTCGGCAAGCGAGAAGCTGACCCCGTCCAGGGCGGTGACTCCCTGGTACCGCTTGGTCAGGTCGGTGACGGTGACGACCGCGCTCATCGGCCCTCCTCCCAGGTGTCGATCATGTTCTTGAGTTCGGCCGGTTCGATGCCGAGCTTGCGCGCCTCGGTGAGCAGCGGCCGGACGTACTGCCGGGCGAACTCGTCGCGGCGCCGGCCGCGGAGCTTCGCGCGGGCGCCGGGAGAGACGAACATGCCGATTCCTCGCTTCTTGTAGAGAGTTCCGTCGTCGACCAGCTTGTTGACCCCCTTGGCGGCGGTCGCGGGGTTGATCCGATGGAAGGCGGCCAGCTCGTTGGTCGACGGCACCTGACCCTCCTCCGCGAGGGTCCCGTCCAGGATCGAGTTCTCCAGCAGTTCCGCGATCTGGAGGAAGATCGGCCGACCGTCCTCCATCACGCCCGCCGTCCCCAGACGCCACCCTGGTTGACTGGTTCATCACTCATGTAACTAACCATGCAACCAGGGTGGTTCCCCTGTCAAGGGGCGGACGGAGAGCGGCCCGGTCCGGAAGTCACCCCGGACCGGGCCGCCCTACGGGGTTCAGCTTCAGCCGTACGGAGGGCGGGCGTACGCGGCCCGCAGCGCGGCCAGACCGGTCGCCTTCGGACTGAGGGTGCCCCAGCCGGAGTTGAAGTAGTTCGTCCGGGCGATCAGCGGGCCACGCTCGGCGTTGAGCCGGGCGATGGCCGGCGGCACGGTGGCGATCCAGGCCGCCTGGTCGGGGAACTCGATGACCCGTACGCCCCACTCGGCGATGAGCACCGGACGGGACAACGCCACCGGGCCGAGATCGGCCACCGCCCAGTCCTTGGTGCGCCGGAACCGCTCCAGCGCGGTGTGGCTGGGACTTGTCGCGTAGACGTTCCACTGGAGGTAGTCCAGCCGGGTCATCAGCGCCTCCGGGTGGGTGCGCCGGAAGCAGTCCCGGTTGAAGCCACCGACCCCGACCGAGAAGGTGCTGCCCTGGGGCAGCCCCTTGGCCCTGAACCAGTTGACGATGTACGTCACGGCCTGCACCGCCCGGGCGTCAGACTCGGCCCAGGTGTACGCCTTTCCGGCCTCCGTGGTGCCGAACTCGTGATCGGTGTCCAGCTCGGAGGCGAGTTGGATGTTGACCCCGAAACCCATCGTCAGGTACTGCGACAGCGCCCGGGCGAACAACCCGTCACACTGCCCGGCGAGGACCTGGCCGTAGCCGTACGCCTTCGGCCAGACCGCGCCGGGCCGCTGCTGGATGGTCATCGCCGGCGCCGGCACGGTGTATCGCACCCCGTCCACGGTGAAGGTCTGCGGCCCGGTGTCGGGCGCGCCGTAGTGCTTCAGTTCGAGCACCATGTTGAGCTGCACCCCGGCGCGCCCCAGCGTGATCAGCCAGGGGCGTTGGTAGCCGGGGAAGGTGTAGCCGTCGGCGAAGCTGCGGTACTGGGTCAGCGACCGGAAGTTGCCGCCGGCCATGTCGGCCGTCGGGTCTGCGCCGCCGGAGAGGTAGTACCCGCCCAGCACCGGCGGCAGCACGGTGTAGGCGACGCTGGCGCTGGCGGTCCGGCTGGCGGAGTCGCGCACCGTGACGGTCACCCTCGGCATCACGCCACCGCCCGGAACACGGCGACCGCGCCGTTGTCGGAGACCCGGGACCAGGTGCGCCCCGAGTCGTCGGCGACGGTGACGGTGAGCGGATCGATCACCGCGGTCACCGAGACGGGGGCGCTACGGTTGCCCTGCGCGTCGGCCACCGTGACCGTCACGGTCAACCGCTGGTGGTCCGGGTCGCCGTAGTTGACGGTCAGCAGCATCTGCTCGCCCGGCGAGTAGGTGGTGGGATTCATCGAGGCGTTGGCGGTGGGAGCGGCCATGGCGGCTCCTTCCTGGCTTGGTCGCCGTGCCCAGCGGGTGCAACACCGTCGGTGCGGCTGGTCTACGGCGGCGGGCCGGAGCCGGGTGGCGCAGCGGCGCGCCCCGGCGGGATCCGTACTGGCGGCCGGCGGGACGTCGCGGTTCCCACCCCGGCCGGAGGATCGGATGTGGCCCGCCATCCGCAGCCTCGCTACCTGCTACAACAGTGCGTCGGGGTACGCTCCGCCGTCTTGTCCGTTTCCGGACATATTGACCATTATGGAGGCGACACGTGAAGTATCTGATGTTGATTTACGGCAACGAGGAGATCTGGGGCAGCCTTCCGGACGGTGACCTGACCACCCTGATCGGGAAGGTCGACGCCTTCACCGAGGCGCTGCGGGCCTCGGGCGAGTTGGTCGACGTGCAGGGGCTGGTGTCCCGCCCCCGGTCGGTGCGGATCAGCGCCGACGTTCCGGTGGTCACGGACGGGCCGTACCTGGAGGCCAAGGAGTACGTGGGCTCGTACCTCGTGGTCGACGTCGAGGACGAACAGCGGGCGTTGGAGATCGCCCGTGACTATCCGGGCCTGCGGTTCGGCACCGCCGGCGGCGGCTTGGAGATCTGGCCGCTGATGACCGGAGCGGACCACTGAGCCTCGACGCGACCACTGTCGATTTATTACGCCGGCTCGCGCCGCAACTGCTGGCCGCGCTCGTCCGCCGGTACGGCGACTTCGGCCGGGCCGAGGACGCCGTGCAGGAGGCCTTGGCCGCCGCCGTCGAGAGGTGGCCACTCGACGGCGTACCCGAGCAGCCGTCGGGCTGGCTGCACACCGTCGCCGCCCGCCGCTACGTCGACCTGGTACGCAGCGAGTCCGCCCGCGCCCGCCGCGAGCGCACGGCGCTGGACCTCACCCCACGCGACGCGTTTGTCACCCCGCCACCCGACGCCGAGGCGCCCCGGGACGACCTGCTGGAGTTGTTCCTGCTCTGCTGCCATCCGGCACTGCCGGCACCCGCGCAGCTGGCACTGACCCTGCGCGCGGTGGGTGGGCTCACCACCGCCGAGGTCGCCGCGGCCTTCCTGGTGTCGGAGCGGACCATGGGGCAGCGGATCTCCCGGGCCAAACAGCGGCTGCGGGAGGCGGGCGCCCGGTTCGCACCGCCGCCGACGGCGGAACGGGAGGCCCGGCTGGCCGTCGTACGCCAGGTGCTGTACCTGATGTTCAACGAGGGCTACAGCGCCAGCAGCGGCCCCCAGCTACGTCGCGCCGACCTGACCGGGCAGGCCCTGCGGTTGACTCGCCGGCTGCATGAGCAACTGTCCGGCGACGGGGAGACGGCCGGCCTGCTCGCGTTGATGGTGCTGACCGAGGCCCGAGCGGCGGCCCGGGTCAGCCCCGACGGCGAACTGGTGCCGCTGGCGGAACAGGACCGCGGGCGGTGGGACCGGACGGCGATCGACGAAGGGCGCGCGCTCGTCGAACGCAGCCTGGCCGCCACACCACCCGGGCCGTACCGGATCCAGGCCGCCATCGCGGCGGTGCACGCCGAAGCGCCGAGCGCCGAGGCCACCGACTGGCCCCAGGTGCTCGGCCTCTACGAGTTGCTGGAGCGGATCGCACCCAACCCGGTGGTCACTCTGAACCGGGCGGTGGCGGTGGGCATGGTCCACGGGCCGGCCGCCGGGCTGGCCCTGCTGTCCGAGGTGGAGTCGGGGCCGCTGACCGGGCACCACCGACTGCACGCCGTCCGCGCCCACCTGCTGGAACTCGCCGACGACCGGACCGCCGCCGCTGCGCAGTGGCGGGCGGCGGCAGACCGTGCCGGCAGCGATCCCGAACGGCGGTACCTGCTGCGCCGCGCCGCCAACGCGAGCGACAGGAGCCGGCGTCAATGTGAGCCAGGTCACTCTCGGGTCCGGTAGAAGCGGGCCGTCCGGCTCCGATCCACAGGTGGAACGGCACCCACGGTGGGTGCCGACGGATCCGGGAGGAACGGACATGACGAAGGTGACCGCCCAACTGTCGGTGTCGCTGGACGGCTACTACGCCGGGCCACAGCACGACGGCGACGGCGACTGGCTACGGTCCGCGGAGAGCCACGGGTTCTTCCGGGTGACCCGGTGGGCCACCGAGGCGATGGCGTGGCGCGAGCGGCAGGGCTTCGCCGGCGGCCGGCACGACGCCGACTCCGAGATCATCGCCGAGTCGTTCGCCGCAGCCGGCGCGTACGTGATGGGTCGCCGGATGGCCGACGGCGGCGAGGTGCCGTGGGGCGACGAACCACCGTTCCGCGCTCCGGTCTTCGTGGTGACGCATCGGCCCCGCCCGACCCTGCACCGTCAGGGCGGCACCAGCTTCACCTACGTCACCGACGGGCTGGCCAGCGCGGTGGCACAGGCGCGGGCCGCGGCCGGTGAGAAGAACGTCGCGGTGGCCGGCGGTGGGAGCCTGGTCCGGCAGGTGCTGCGGGCCGGGCTGCTCGACGAGTTGGAGCTGCACGTGGTGCCGGTCGTCCTCGGTGCCGGGCTCCGGCTCTTCGACGACCTGGGCCTCGACGATTTTGAGGCGATCGAACTCACCCCTGACCGGGTGGTGCCGAGCCCGCAGGTCACCCACATCCGGTACGCGGTGCGCGGCCGCGCCCCGCTGGTCCTCGACGACCGCGGCCGTGGCACCGGCACCCCGTAGGGCATGCCGTCAGAGGGCGGCGAGGAAGGCGAGCACCTCGGACCACCCGTCCCGGCGGGCGGCGGCGTCGCCCGCCCGGGTGCCGCCGTGTGTCTGCTCGCCGGTGCGCCCCTGGTGCACCGTCTTCGACGGCAGGTACGGGAAGGTGCCCACGCCGTGGCCCGCGTCCGGGTAGAGCAGCACACGGTGGGGTGGGCCACCGAGGGCCAGCAGCAGCTCGGCGGCGTAGCTCGGCGCGTCCCAGAGCAGGTCGTCCGCCCCGGCGATGGCCAGTACCGGTCCGTCGATCCGGTCGACAGGTATCGGGCCGCTCGGGACAGGTCGGCCACGGTAGGTCCAGGCGGGCGCTCCGGTGTACGGGTAGCCGAGGTGGACGACGCTGCTCGGGGCGTAGGCCACGACGGCGCGTACCAGGTCGGGACGCTGTTGCGCCAGCAGCAGCGCGGCCTCGGTGCCGCGTGAGTAGCTGATCACCGCCGGCTCGCCACCGGAGTACGGGGCGAGCAGTTCGGCGGCGGTGACGAAGTACTCCAGCGGTATGTCGTGCAGGCTGTCCGGCAGTCCGGACGCTCCGAAATAGCCCAGGCACAACACCGGGTGCCCACGGGAGGCGAGCAACGGTGCGTCGTACAGCCCGCCGACGCCGCCCTCCGAGCCACCGAACCACAGCAACCCGCGCCGGCGGGGCACGTCCGGCGGCGGAAGGACGAGCAACCCGCGAACCCCGTCGGCCGCCGGGGTCAGTTCGGTGAAGGAGACCTGACCCGCCGTCCAGTCCCGCCGCACGGTGACGGTGGCGGGCTCGCGCCCACCACCCACGGCCGACAGCCGGACCGGGAAGTCACGCCGCAGGTGCGGCCAGATGGGCGCGAAGGAGGAGGCGTCGCCGTCGGGCGGATCCATCGACCAGAACAGACCCATCGGGTCGACACCCGAGTAGGAGCCGTGCACCGGGGCGTCCCGCGACACGTCCACCACGCCGTTGGCGTCGGCCACGAACGTCGCCTCCGCCCGCCACACGCGCCCCGCGTGATCCTCCGCGTCGGCGGCGATCACCGCCCGTTCCCTCGCGGCCAGGCCATTCACGCGTATCCGCAGCGGCTGGTCGACGAGCGCCACGGCCGGCGTCACGTCCAGGCGCAGGCGCGCCGCACCGCCCCTGCCCCGGTCGCCGACGAGCAGGGTCGCGACCAACAGCCCCACCAGGACGGCGGGCAGGATCCTCGACGCTCTCCACCAACGCGGCATCGACAACACCGTATTGCCGACTGTCCACCAACGTCCGTCCCGCCGCCATCGGGTGTCGGCAGGGCGACCGCGCTGGTGCCGAGCACCCGCCTCGCCGGTGTAGGCAAGCCGACTGTGACCTTGACCGGCGCCCGGAACAGTGGCAGCAAGCTTCGACTACCACCGATTGGAGTGGCCCATGTCTCTCCGTCTCCGTCTCCGTCACCTTGCCGCCGTCCTAGCCGTGGTGCTGGCCGCGGCGCTGTCGATCACCGGCGCACCGGCCACGGCCGCCACCGCCGACCGCTTCGGATTCGCGTACGTCGACGATCCGACGGTGCCGCTCTGGACGCCGCTGCCCGCGGCCTACCAGTTCGGCAGCTGGGCCCCGGGGCCAATGGCCACCGGCGGCAAGGTCGCCCCCGGCCGGTTCCTGGTGAGGTTCCCGGCCATCGGCCTGGGTTCGCGCGGCAACGCACACGTCACCGCCGTGGCGAAGGACGGCCGCTTCTGCGAACTCGTACGGTGGGGCAGTTCGGGCGCCGACGAGATCGTCGACGTGCAGTGCTTCCGACCCGGGGGCACCCCGGCCGACACCCCGTTCACGGTGTTGTGGACGGTCAGCTCCGGCATCCTCCCGGCGGGCGTCGGCGCGTACGCCTCGGCGCAGGTGTTGTCAAACGTCCTCGCCCAGTCGTACAACTCGACAGGTGCGCCCGTCACCGTCGCCAACGTCGCGGTGGGCATCTACGACGTGCGCTTCCGGGCGGTCGGCGCGCCACCCGGCGTGCTGTCCGGAAACGTCCAGGTGACCGCCCAGCAGCCGAACGCACAACCGCGCCGATGCAAGATCCTCCGCTGGGGTGCGGCCGGTCTGGACGCGGTGGTCTACGTCGCCTGCCATGATCCGTTCACCGGCGCGCGGATGAACAGCGACTTCACCGTGTCGTTCCATCGGGAGCGCTCGGTCTACGCGTCGTTCGGCCCGCCGAAGCACTTCGGGTACCTTGCGACGCCGTTCGCCGGCCCGACGAACTACTCGTACCCGCTCGGCGTCGGCGCGAACGGCTTCGGTCCCACCGGCCCCGGCACCTTCGTCGTCAAGTTCCCGGCCCTGCACGAGAAGAGCACCACCGCGCAGGTGACCGCGATCGGTGACGACCCCTCGTACTGCACGATCCAGGAGCTGTGGGCGCAGTTCGGCAGCGACGCGGTGTTGCCGGTCGCCTGCTTCAGCAACGCCGGCCGTCCGCAGGACGCCCCGTTCAGCTCGACCTTCTCGTCGAGCGTCTGAGCCCGTCGGTCCCCGCCCAGGCACACCTGGGCGGGGCTTTCGGCCGGCGCGACAGTTGCACGCGGCGTCATCTTCCCCGCTGCCCGGCGGCGGAGCTGGCCGGACGACAGGATCCGGCCAGCTCCGCCCCGGGCAGGTCGCTGGCGGCGGCGCGCAACGCGACGATGCTCGCGGCGACCGCAGGATGGCCGCCCGCGCCCTGTCGGTAGGCGATCCGGGTCCGCCGCCGGATGGTGAGCGGAATGAGGACCACCCCGCTGGGCGGCCGATCGACCGCCAGTTGGGGTACCAGTCCGACGCCCTGACCGGCGGCGACCAGGGCGAGCACGGCGGCGAAGTCGTCGGCGTGGTGCCGCACGGTCGGGCGGAAGCCGGCCAGCTCACCGGCGTGCAGGGTCACCGCGTGACAGAGCGTGCCCGGGCTGCCGACGATCCAGTCCGCGTCGCGTACCGAGCGCATCGGGTCATCGGTGGGGTGGCGGTCCGCCCCGACGGCCAGGAACACCGTCTCGTCGAGCAGTGGCACCGAGTCCAGGGCCGGATCCGGCTCGACGGGCACGATGTCGTAGTCGTGCACGAGGGCCACGTCGAGGCGGCGGTCGCGCAGCGCGTCGGGCACCGCGACCGGGTCCAACTCGGTGACCATCAGGT
Organism: Micromonospora sediminimaris; assembly: GCF_016863575.1. Lineage (NCBI taxonomy): Bacteria > Bacillati > Actinomycetota > Actinomycetes > Micromonosporales > Micromonosporaceae > Micromonospora > Micromonospora sediminimaris. The sequence goes on along the minus strand of NZ_BOPD01000023.1, from coordinate 9,865 downwards.
CCAGCGCCGGATGGTCACGGCCGAGCGCGACCAGGGCGGGCAGCAGCAGCGTACGCACGGCACTGGGGTACGCGCCGATGCGTACCGTGCCGGAGAGCCCGCCCCGGGCGGCGGCGAGGGTCGCGTCGGCCGCCTCCAGCGCGGCGAGGACCACCTCGGCGTGCCGGACCAGCGCCTCCCCGGTCGGGGTCAGGGTGACCCGCCGGCCGGCCCGTTCCAGGAGCGCGACACCGGCCTCGCGTTGCAGCGCGGCGAGCTGCTGGGAGACGGCGGACGGCGTGTACGTGTGCGCCTCGGCCACGGCGGCGATGGTGCCGAGGTGGGACAGGTCCCGCAGCAGGCGCAGCCGGCGAACGTCAAGCATCAGCTCAGCTTACGTATTCTGTGAGCAATCGGAACTGGTGCTTCATCTTCCGCTGGCGGAGGCTGGCAGCATGACACCTGCCGGGCTCTACGTACCCATGATCACGCCGTTCGACGGGAACGGTGCCGTCGCCCTCGACGCGCTGAGCGCTCTCGCCCACGAGGTGCTGGCGGCCGGCGCGGTCGGTCTGGTCGCCCTCGGCACCACCGCCGAGCCGCACGCCCTCAGCGCCGTCGAGCAGCGGATGGTGGTCGACGCGGTCGCCGCGGCCTGCCGGGAGCACCGGGCCGGTCTCCTGGTCGGCGCGCACACCGCGCCGGAGCTGCGGGCACTCGCCGGGCGACCCGAGGTCACAGCGGCGCTCTGCCTGGTCCCGCCGTTTCTCCGCCCCGGCGAGGAGGCGGTACTCGCGCACTACGCCCGGTTGGCCGAGGAGTCCCCCGTGCCGCTTGTCGCGTACCACGTCCCGTACCGCACCGGGCAGCAGCTTGGCGTCAGCACGCTGCGCCGCCTCGCCGGGCTACCCGGCCTGGTGGGCGTCAAGCACGCGGTCGGCGGCATCGACGCCGACACGATCGCCCTTCTCGCCGACCCGCCGTCCGGCTTCGCGGTGCTGTGCGGCGAGGACGCGTACGCCTCGCCGCTGCTCGCTCTCGGCGCGGCCGGCGGCATCCTCGCCTCCGCGCATCTCGTCACCGCCGACTACGCCGAGCTGGTCTCGGCCTGGCGGTCCGGCGACGTCGCCCGGGCCCGGCCGCTCGGCCACCGGCTCGCCGCCCTATCGGCCGCGCTGTTCGCCGAGCCCAACCCTGCCGTGGTCAAGGCGGTGCTGCACGCCCAGGGGCGGATCCCGACGCCGCTCGTCCGTCCGCCGCTGCTGCCCGCCACGTCGACCGCCACCGCGCGGGCGCTGACCTGCCTGGCCAGGGTGCCGGCGGTACCGGTGTGAGGGCGTCCGGCGGATCTCAGCGAGAAATTTCCCGGCGGCATGTCGAGAAGCCGGGTCGGGCTCCGTCCTCGTTGCGAACGCGGCCACAATGGCCCCGTACCGAGAAGGAGCATCCGATGGCCAAGTACCTGCTGCTCAAGCACTACCGTGGCGGCCCGACCCCGCTGCACGACGTGCCGATGGACCAGTGGACGCCCGAGGAGATCTCGGCCCACGTGCAGTACATGCGCGACTTCGCGGCTCGGCTCGAAGACACCGGCGAGTTCGTCGAGGGTCAGGCGCTCTCCCCGGAGGGCACGTTCGTCCGCTACGACGGCGAGGGGCGACCGCCGGTCACCGACGGCCCGTTCGCCGAGACCAAGGATCTGATCGCCGGCTGGATGGTGATCGACGTCGAGACCTACGACCGGGCGCTGGAACTGGCCGGCGAGCTGTCCGCGGCACCAGGTGCCGGCGGGAAGCCGCTGCACGAGTGGCTCGAGGTGCGGCCGTTCCTGACCGAGCCGCCGACCATCTCGGAGTGACGCACGGTGGATGAGGCCGTCCTACGGACCCTTACTCCCGCCGTGATCGGCATCCTCGTCCGTCGCGGAGTCGACTTCGCGACGGCCGAGGATGCCGTGCAGGACGCGCTGGTCGAGGCCGTCCGGGCATGGCCGACCGACCCGCCGCGCGACCCCAAGGGCTGGCTGGTCGCCGTGTCCTGGCGGAAGTTCCTGGACGCGGTTCGCGCGGACACCTCGCGGCGACGGCGCGAGGCGCTGGCGGAGGTCGAGCCCGCGCCCGGCCCGGGCGAGCTGGTGGACGACACGCTCGCCCTCTACTTCCTGTGCGCGCATCCGTCGTTGACCCCGGCCTCGGCGGTGGCGCTGACGCTGCGGGCGGTGGGTGGACTGACCACGCGGCAGATCGCCCGGGCCTACCTGGTGCCGGAGACGACCATGGCGCAGCGGATCAGCCGAGCCAAGCGGACCGTCTCGGGAGTCCGGTTCAACCAGCCCGGTGACGTCAGCACCGTGCTGCGCGTGCTCTACCTGGTCTTCAACGAGGGCTACTCGGGCGATGTCGACCTCGCCGCGGAGGCGATCCGACTCACCCGCCAGTTGGCGGCCAGGATCCGGCACGAGGAGGTGGCCGGCCTGCTCGCGCTCATGCTGCTCCATCACGCCCGTCGCACGGCCCGGACCGCCGCCGGCGGCCGGCTGGTGCCGCTGGCCGAACAGGACCGCAGTCGCTGGGACACCCGCCTGATCGCCGAAGGCGTGCAGGTGCTCCAGAACGCACTGGCCCGCGACCGCCTGGGCGAGTTCCAGGCGCAGGCCGCCATCGCCGCGCTGCACGCCGACGCCCGCACCGCCGAGGAGACCGACTGGGTGCAGATCGTCGAATGGTACGACGAACTGGTGCGCCTCACCGACAGTCCGGTGGCCCGCCTCAACCGGGCCGTCGCGGTCGGCGAGGCCGACGGACCACGAGCCGGCCTGGCTGCCCTGGCGGATCTCGACCCGGCCCTGCCCCGGTACGCCGCTGTCGCCGCCTACCTGCATGAGCGTGACGGCGACCTGGCGACCGCGGCGCGGCTCTACGCCAAGGCCGCCCGATCGGCGCCCAGCCTTCCCGAAATCGACCATCTCACCCGGCAGGCCGCCCGACTCAACGCGCTGCTACGCGGTTGATCGGTCGCTGTGGCCGCATCATCTTCAAGGAGACAAGCATGGCGATCCAGCGGTTGGACAACGTCCTCATCGTGGTCCACGACCTTGACCGGGTCATCTCGTTCTTCGTCGAACTCGGCATGGAACTGGAGGGCAGGGCGCCGATCGAGGGGCGTTGGGTGGAACGCGTCATCAGCATCGACGACGTCCGGCAGGAGGTCGCGATGCTCCGGACCCCCGACGGCCACGGGCGCATCGAACTGGCGAAGTTCCACACGCCGAGGGCGATCACCCCCGAGCCGCAGGAGGCACCGGCGAACACCCTGGGCATCCGGCGCATCATGTTCGCCGTCGACGACATCGAGGACGTCACCGCCCGCCTGCGCGCCCACGGGGCCGAACTGGTCGGCGAGCTGGCGCAGTACGAGGACAGCTACCGGCTCTGCTACGTGCGCGGCCCCGAGGGCATCGTCGTCGGCCTGGCTCAACAGCTCGGCTGAAGGCCGACAAGCGGCTCAGGGCAGTGGGACGACGTAGGAGTCGACGCGGGCGATCAGTCCGTCGCGGAAGGTGAACAGGTCGTTGAAGGCGAACCGGAACGGTCCGTGCTCGACGCTTGTCCCACGCCCCTCGCCGGTGGTGACGACCACCGGGCCGTCCTCGTACACGCGCTGGACGTCCAGGTCGGGGCTGCCGGTGAAGGCCGGATTCTCGATCTCGCTGTCGAACTCGGTCTTGCCTCGGGTGGTCCGGTGGCCGTGGATGACCCATTCGACGTCTTCGGTGAGGGTGGCGAGGATTCGCCGGTGGTCGCTCGTTCGGAAACCTTCGAGGTAATCCGCGACGAGGTCGCGCTGGGTCTGCTGCGTCATGATGTGCTCCGTCCTGTGGGGGCGTCGGGTTGTTGCAGGTGCGCCGCCAACGCGTCGAGGATCGAGGCGAGCCCATCGGCCGCCTGGGTCGTGCGAAGCTCAGCGGGCAGTCGGCGTTGGTGCACGGTCAGTTCGGTGCCGCCGCCAGCGGGGTGGAGACTCACGGTGGTCCGCAGCCCGGTCAGCGGCTCGTCGAACACGAGCTCGTGCGGTGCGGTGACGCGCACGTAGACGAAGCGGAGCCGACGGGTGGCGCCGTCCGGCGCGCGGGTGTCGAGCGCGAACTCCCCGCCGGGACGCAGGTCCACGACCACGGACTCGGGCGGTACGACGGCGTGCGAACCGCCCCAGAATGCTGCGATCCCCGCCGGTGAGGTGAAGGCCACCCAGACGCGATCGGGCTCGGCCGGAAGGTGGCGGCTGGCGACCAGTTCGTCGCCGCGAAGCTGCGACCTGGCGGTCATCGGGCCGCCTCCTCGTCGGCGAGGTGCCGCTCCAGGGCGTCGAGCCGGTCGTTCCAGACCCGGCGTTGCTCGTCGATCCAGGTGCCGAGCAACGACAGCTGATCGACCCTCAACCGGCAGGGACGCCTCGTGCCCTCGCGCCGCTGCTCGATGAGGCCGCACCGGCGCAGCACCCCGACGTGGTGCGAGATCGCCTGTGGGGTCAGGTCGAAGGGCGCAGCCAGCTCCCCCACCGTGGCGTCACCGCGCGCGAGACGGGCCACCAGGGCACGCCGGACAGGGTCACCGAGGGCGGCGAAGGCGGAGTCGAGCTCCGGGGCGGGTGCCAACGAGATGGACATGCCCCCACGCTAACACAAACAATCATTTGCAAAAGATGTGGTTTGCCTTTCGCTGCCGGCAGAAGCACTCGCCTTCCGGTCCGTACCCGGCGGCCACCGCCCCTGCACCCTCCAGGCCGACGCTCAAGAACGGCCTCGTACCGTCGTACGGTCAGGTTCGGTCAGCCGGCGCTCAGCCGGTCGGACGGGCGTCGACGCGACGGAGTGGGGCGGATGGTCGAGCGGGAGATCCTGACGGGCGGCGGCGTCAACGAGGTCGTTCGAATCGGCGACACGGTGCGTCGACCTACCGGACCCTGGTCCGTCCGGGTCCACGAACTGCTGCGGCATCTCGCCGCCCAGGGCTTCCCGGCGGCGCCCCGGGTACGCGACACGAGCGAGCCCGGCTTCGAGATCCTCGATTTCCTGCCGGGCGAGGTGTCGAACTATCCGCCCACCCCCGCGGCGGCCTCGGTCGAGGCGTTGGAGAGTGCCGCCGCGCTGCTGCGGGCGTATCACGACGCGACCGCCGAGTACGCGCGGCGAGCGCCCCGCGACGGCTGGCAGGTGCCGGCGACCGAACCGGTCGAGGTCATCTGTCACGGTGACTACGCGCCACACAACTGCGTGCTCGACGGCAACCGCGTCGTGGGCATCATCGACTTCGACCACGCCCAGCCCGGGCCCCGGATCTGGGATGTCGCCTACGCGGCCTACCGATGGGTGCCGATGACCGCTCCGGAGAACACGGACGGCTTCGGGACCACGGAGGAACAGGCCGCTCGGCTCCGGACGTTCTGCGACCGTTACGGGCTGGACGACAGCGCCCGATCCGACCTGGTCGACGTCACCGTCGCCCGGTTGCACGCACTCGTCGACTTCATGCACGCCCAGGCAGCCGCCGGCAACACCGCCTTCGCCGGCCATCTCGCGGACGGACACCACATCCAGTACCTCAACGACGCGGAGTACGTACGCTCCAACCGCCTGGTCTTCGAACGCGCCCTGCACCCCTGAGCCGGCCTCGCCTGCGGCGGCCGTCACCAGTCCGATAGCTGATCTCGCAGGGGGCGGACCTGCATAGGGGACAGCGCCGCGTCCGGGTGGACGCGGCGCCGTTTCGTACGATCGGCTAGCTGATCTTCTTGCGGTAGATCGCGGTCGCGGCGACGTAGGCCACCACGAGCAGGCCGACACACCAGGCGAGGGCGATCCAGATGTCGTTGCCGACGGGTTGCTGCGCGAAGAGGCCGCGGAGGGTGTTCACGATGGACGTCACCGGCTGGTTCTCGGCGAACCAGGCGACCGGGCCGGGCATCGAGTCGGTGGGGACGAACGCCGAGCTGATGAAGGGCAGGAAGATCAGCGGGTAGCTGAAGCCGCTCGCGCCGTCGATGGTCTTGGCGGTCAGGCCCGGCATCACGGCGACCCAGCTGAGGGCGAGGGTGAACAGGACCAGGATGCCGGCGGCGGCGAGCCAGTCGACAACTGACGCGCCGGTGCGGAATCCCATGATCAGCGCGACGCCGATGACGATCACGAGCGAGGCGAGGTTGGCGATGAGCGAGGTCAGGACATGTGCCCAGAGCACGGAGGGACGCGAGATCGGCATCGACTGGAAGCGCTCGAAGATGCCACCCTGCATGTCCAGGAACAGGCGGTACGCGGTGTAGGCGATGCCGGAGGCGATGGTGATGAGCAGGATGCCCGGCAGCATGTAGTTGATGTATGACTCACCGGTGCCGGTGTTGATGGCCCCGCCCAGCACGTACACGAAGAGCAGCAGCAGTGCGATCGGGGTGATCGCTGTGGTGATGATGGTGTCCGGGCTGCGGAGGATGTGGCGCAGGGAGCGACCGGTGAGGGTTCCGGTGTCGCTGAGGACGTGGGCGGTCATCGGGATTCCTCTCCCGCAGGAATGGCCGCCTCGTCGGTGGTGTCACTGCTGCCGCCGACGAGGGCGAGGAAGACGTCTTCAAGGGTCGGCTGCTTCTCGACGTACTCGACCTTGGCGGACGGGAGGAGCTGCCGCAGCTCGGCGAGGGTGCCGTGCTGGATGATGGTGCCTTTGTGCAGGATCGCGATTCGGTCGGCGAGTTGCTCGGCCTCGTCGAGGTACTGCGTGGTCAGCAGGATGGTGGTGCCATCCTTGGCGAGTTGCTTCACCGTCTGCCAGACCTCGATGCGGGCCTGCGGGTCGAGGCCGGTGGTCGGCTCGTCGAGGAACACGACCGGCGGTTTGCCGACCAGGCTCATCGCGATGTCCAGCCGCCGGCGCATGCCGCCCGAGTACGTCGCCGCCCGGCGGTTTCCGGCTTCAGTGAGCGAGAAGCGGGCGAGCAGGTCGTCGGCGATCGCACCGGGATTCCTCTGATGGCGGAGCTTCGCGATCAGTACCAGATTCTCCCGACCGGTGAGCACGCCGTCGACTGCGGCGAACTGGCCGGTCAGGCTGATCGACCTGCGTACGTCGGCCGGCACCGAGGAAACGTCGAAGCCGTGGACGCTCGCGCTGCCGCTGTCCGCCTTCAGCAACGTCGACAGAATCCGCACCAGCGTGGTCTTTCCGGCGCCGTTCGAGCCGAGCAGCGCGAAGATGCTCCCGGCCGCCACGTCGAAGTCGACACCCCGCAGCACGTGCAGGTCCTGGTAGGACTTGGTGACGGCCCGCACGCTGATCGCGGGTTCACGCGTCTGGGTGGTCACGGCCTGTCCTCCTGCCCGCTGTTGTGGTCGGCGGCGTCGATCGCCTTCCGGAGACGCTCGCGCTCCTTGTCGATCCACTGCCGGCCGGCGTACGCCTGTAGGAACGTCTCGGCGAACTCGACCGGGTCGTCGCCGACGACGGCACGGACCGGCGTTCCGTCGGCGACCGCACGCTCCCAGAGGTCGACGAAGTCGCCGAGCATCGTGGTGATCGTGTCGCCGTCGAGGATGCCACCGTGGTACATGAAGTACCGGTGCAGCGCCTTGGCCGAGCCGCGGTAGGGCTCCGGCAGGGCCTCGATCCGGGCCATGTGGTGCTTGTACTGCTTCTTCTGCTCCAGCGATCCGACGATCGTCTCGATCCACTTCGCGGCCATGCTCATGCTCCCTGGTCGTGTTGGTTGCCGTTGTGACGGAGTTGCTCGATGCGATCCGTGAGGACGCTCCAGGTCCTCCAGAACTCGGCGAGTTGGTCCCGCCCCTTCGCGTTCAGCGAATACACCTTCCGCGGGGGCCCCTTCTCGGAGGGCACCTTCTCCACGTCCACGAACCCCCGTTGCTCCACGCGGACGAGCAGTGCGTAGATGGTGCCTTCCGCGATGTCCGAGAACCCGCGGTCGCGCAGCCACGCGGTGATCTCGTAGCCGTACGCGGACCTGCGGGCCAGGATCGCCAGGACGATGCCTTCGAGGGTGCCCTTCAGCATCTCGGTCATCTGGTTGCCCATGTCCTCATCCCCTCGCTACCAAGCGACGCTGACTACTGGTAGACAGTAGCGCTAGGTACCGGTAGATAGCAACACTGAATACCGAGCGATTCGACGCGGGCTCCATCCTGAAGACGTCGCTGCCGGACGCCGTCGGAGGCGGCGTTACCGTTTGGCGCGGTCGAGCGAGGCGAGCACCTGACGTGCAGCTGCCGCTGACGCTGAACGAGCTGCGGGCCGGACGAGCGAGGGGAACTCAGCGATGGGCGACGGGGTGAGCGGTGCGCGGGTGCGGTCCGATACGGCCCCGGAAGTCCGGGATCGTGGTCCGGTGGCGCTCGCGCTCCGGCCCTTCGGCTACCTGTTGATCGGGCTCGTGTGGGCGGCGCTCTCGACGGTGATTCTCGCGCTCGGACCGGGGATGCTGGCCTTTCTGGTCTGGGCCGATGTCACCGGCGCCCTCGGCGAGGTCGAGCTCATCACCGGGGGCGTCGCCGAGTCGCTGCACAACCCGGCAGAGGTGATCGCGATCGTGATCTCGCTCCCGCTGCTCGCGCTGCTCTGGGGCGCCGGCGTGCTGTGGATGCTGCCGTGCGCGGCGCTGCCCCCGATGCTGCTGTCGTTCACCTTTCTGGTCCGGTCGCTACGCCCCTCCTACGCCGACGACGCCCTGTCCTTCACGACGCGAGGGGCGCGTGGCAGCACCATGGGTGTCACGTTGACGCAGGTGTCCCTGTCGCTGCTGCCTGTCCACCGGTCCCGTTGGACGGACACCCTCATGCGTTTCTACGTGGCCGGCTGGGCCGTAAGCCTGCGAGCGATGACCGCCGCGATCCCCGCAGGATTCGGCTGGCTGGCAGCCGTCCTCGCCACCATGGAAGACCTGCCGACGACCGTACGCGTACTGCTCGCCGCCGCGGCCGTCGGCTCGGTCGGCTGGTCCGCTGTGCTGCTGCGCAAGCACTGGCGCGCCCGGTTCCACGGCGAATCGACCGGGCGGTCGGAGCGGCCGATCACCGACCTCTCGGCCGACGAGCGCGATCGCCGTCGTCGGGCTCTTGAGAAGCGTCGGGCAGCGCGCCTGTCGCGTCGCTGACCACGAAAAGCGCTGTCCATCGCCGTCGAGGCGGCCAGTCGCTGGCGGAGTAACGCCGACCTTGTGGCGGAGGACCGCTGCTGAGGCGTCCACTAACGTTGGCCGGACGGGGAACGGGACTCCTCGCGCGACGACTTGTGCGATGTGGACTCTCATGGAGGCTGGCGTGGTCTGGATCGGCCCGGCGAGCGAGAGGGAAACGACGGTGCCTGACCTTGTCGGCCTGACCGTTGAGGCCGCGTGGCAGGTCACTACGGATCACCATGTGAAGATGACCAGCGGTGATCCCGACGGGCCGCCCCTGAGTCAACTGACCTCGACGGGCGTCTGGCTCATCACAGACCAACAGCCGCCAGCCGGGACGACGATGCGCCGCTTTGGCTCGATGGCGGTCGTCGTTGAGCAGATACCGGACAACCTGGCTGGCGACCGTGACCACGCCGCCCGCTACCTCGCTTGGATGGCCTCGGCGCCGACCTGAACCCCGCCACAGACGGTGATCCAATCCAGTAGACGTCAGCGCACTCGCCCGGCCACCGTCAGGACCCAGCGAGTAGTCGGATCTCGCAGCGGACGCCGCTGGCTGTGGCGAGCCGACCGTCACCGGTAACGAGTGGGCATGCCATCGACTCCGCCGCCGCGCCACTAGCTTGAAGGTCTGTCCCGAGATCAGCCGATGAACCCGGCGACGTACGCCGCGAGCGACATGCCGCCCGACCCGCCACCGCCGACC
>NZ_BOPD01000022.1:0-136187 GCF_016863575.1 Micromonospora sediminimaris | reverse complement strand
CGTGTCCGTGTGGGAGATGTGGGGGCCGCTGTTGTACGGCGGCTGCCTGGTGATCGTGCCGCGAGAGACCGCCCAGGACCCCCAAGCCCTCTGGGACCTGCTGGAACGGGAGCGGGTCACGGTGCTGTGCCAGACGCCCACCGCGCTCAACCAGCTCATCGCCGAGGACGCCACCCGCGACCGTCGGCTGCCGTTGCGCTACGTCATCAGCGCAGGTGAGGCGCTGCACTTCGCCGACCTGCGGCCGTGGGTGGCCCGGTACGGCGACGAGCAACCACAACTGATCAACATGTACGGTCCGACCGAGACCACCGTCTACGCCAGCTACCGGCGGGTGCGGCGGGAGGACCTGGATCAGGGGCGGTCGCTGATCGGGGTGCCGCTGGCGGACCTGCGGTTCACCCTCGTCGACGCCGACCTCAACGAGGTGCCGGCCGGCCAGCCGGGCGAGATCGTCATCACCGGTCCCGCGCTGAGCAGCGGATATCTCGGCAGCCCGAGACTGAATCGGGCGCGTTTCGTGAGCCTGCCGGCGACGGGGGAGCGCGGCTACCGCTCGGGCGACCAGGCCGTGCTGATGGAGACCGGCGAGTACGAGTACCGGGGCCGGCAGGACGACCAGGTCAAGATCCGCGGATTCCGGATCGAACTCGGCGAGGTGGAAACCGCCCTGCGCGCTCTCGGCTCGGTCTCCGCGGTCGCCGTTGTCGCCCGTGACCTACCACAACGCGGCACCGCGCTGGTGGCCTACCTGGTGCCGAGCCAGCCAGGACTTACCGCCGTCGCCCTGCGGCGTGCGCTGGCCGCGTCGCTGCCGGCGTACATGATCCCGAGTGTCTTCGTCACCCTGGACGCCCTCCCGCTCAACCAGAACGACAAGGTGGACCGGCGGGCGCTGCCGGATCCCGCCCAAGCGACGCTCCTACCCGACACCGAGCACGGCCCGGCGCCGATCGCCGCGCCGGTGTCGACCGCGTCGAGCGGTGACGTCGACGAGGACCGGGTGGCACAGGTGGTGGCCGACCTGCTCGGCATCGAGCGGGTCGATCCGCAGACCAGCTTCTTCGAGTTCGGCGGTCACTCCATCCTCGCCATCCGGCTGGTCGCCCGGATCGGGAGCGAGTTCGGCGTCGACATACCGCTGCGTCTCTTCCTGCGCGACCCGACCGTACGCGGGCTCACCCAACTCGTCCGGCGCGGCGGCGCCGACGGGCGTACCTCGGGCGGTGGCGGCATTCCGCTGTACCGCGTGCCACCGGGCGAGCCGGTGCCGGTGACCGACCCCCAGGGACGGTTGTACTACCTGGCCCAGCTGCAGCGGGACAGCGCCGCGTACAACCTGCACCAGACCGCCCTGATCGAGGGTGAGCTGGATGTCGACGCGCTGGAACGGGCCTTCCGGGCCATCGTCGACCGGCATGCCGCCCTCCGCACGGTCCTGCGCCTGACCGACAGCGGCATCGTGCAGGTCGTCCGTCCCGCCGGCCAGTTCCGGATGGCGGTCGAGACGGCGGAGGTGCCGCCTGGCGTGGACCTGAAGGCAGTGGCCGAGCGGTTGTCCGAGCAGGAACTACGCCGTCCGTTCGACCTGGAACACGACGACATGCTGCGGGTACGCCTGATCAGGCTGATGCCCCACACGCACGCACTGCTGATCAGCATGCACCACGTCGCCTCCGACGGCTGGTCGATCGGCATCCTCGCCCGCGAGGTCGGCCATCTGTACCGCGCCTTCCACCAGGACCTCGCAGCCGATCAGGCCGAGCTACCGCCGTTGCCGGCGACCTACGCCGACTACTCCTACAGCGTGACGCGCTGGGCCGACAGCCCGCAGGCGACTCGTGACCTCGGCTACTGGGAGGAACGTCTGCGGGATCTGCCACTCGTGCACGGCCTTCCACTCGACCGGCCCCGCCCCATCGAGGCGACCCATGCGGGTGAGAGCATCATCCAGCGGCTCGACCCGCGGCTCACCGAGGCGGTACGAGCGCTGGCCCGAACCTCTGGGGGGACCCCGTTCGTGCTGCTGCACGCGGTCTTCGCGATGCTGCTGGCGAAGCGGTCGGGCAGCGGTGACGTGGTCGTCGGTACTCCGGTCGCCAACCGGAACGGCACCGAACTCGACGGACTCATCGGAATGTTCGTCAACACCCTGGTACGCCGGACCCGGGTGGACGACGCCCCCACGTTCCTGAGCTACATGCAGCACGTCCGGGAGGAGGCACTGCTCGACCTCGACCATCAGCATGTGCCGCTGGACATGGTGGTGAACCGGCTCAATCCGGCCCGCTCGACCGCCCACTCACCGCTTTTCCAGATCATGTTCGCCTACCAGGACGACCAACGCGGCGGCATCGAGCTGGACGGACTTGCTGTCGACCTGCTTCCGTCACCGAGTCAGGACACCCAGGCGGAGCTGATGCTCGATGTTTTCGACATCGGCCGGAACCTCGAACTGCGCTGGCACTTCAACCCCGACCTGTTCGACCGACCGACCATCCAGTCCTGCGCCGACGAGTACGTCGACCTGCTGCGACGTGCCCTGGCGGAGCCGCAGTCCAGCGTGGCGGCCCTGCTTGGCCGGGAAACACGCGGCACCCGGCGGCTGCTGGCGCTGCGTCGGCGGCCCGAGGGCGCCACGCCGATCTTCGCGCTTCCCGGGGTGCTCGGTCTTGGTACCTCCTTCGCCCAGCTGAGCGCCATGTTCGACAATCGTTCGTTCTTCGCGGTGTCGACCAGAGAGCTGTTCCAGGAGAGGGGCGACGGCACCGTCACCGCGCTGGCCAGCAGATGCGCCGAGGTGATCGCCGCGGCGGCGGGCACCGGACCTGTCGATCTCGTGGGCCACTCCTTCGGCGGCGCGCTCGGCCTCTACGTCGCGCACGAGCTGCGGGCCCGAGACGTTCCGGTCACCCGCCTGGTGGCGCTGGATTCGGTGGACCCGGAAGCGGTGGGGCGTCGCCTGGGGACCAGCCGCGTCGAGCAGTTCGTCTCGTTCCTGGCGATCCTGGCGGAGATGTTCCCGGTGGTGCGCGAGCACGCCCCCTCGGACCTGCCGAGCCTGCTGCGAACCACGCCCGAGGAGCAGATTCTCGCCGAGGTCCAGGAGCTGATCGGGGCGGACGCGCCAGAACTGCTCAACGGTGACCTCACCGAGGTGTTCGACGCGTTCAGCGGGATGTCGTCGTTGCGCTGGCCGCCGGTCACGGTCCCGCCGGACCTTTCGATCATGCTGATCGAGGCCGCGCAGACTCGCCATGACCAGGGCGAACAGCCGAGATCGGGTTGGCAGCGGATCGCCGGGGAGACGTTGACGTACGCCTCGGTCGCGGCCGGACACGAGGCGATGCTCTACCGTCCGCACGTCACCGAGGTGGCCGAGCTGATGCGCCGCTTCCTCGGTCAGCGCGGGCCCGTCGCCACGGACGGGGCAGGGTCGGCCTCCCGATGACGACGACAACCCGCCCCATGATGTTGGCCCGACTACTGATCGCCGGGGCCGGGATCATGAGTCTGGCGAACTCGGTGGCGATCCCCTTCCTCGCGATCTTCCTCCATCGGGAGCTGGGACTCACCCCGACCACGATCGGCTTCATCATCGGGTCGTCGGTCTTCTTCTCGATCTTCGCCGGCTTCGTCGGTGGCTCACTCTCCGACGCGCTGGGCCGCACCAGGCTGCTGCTGCTCGCGTTGTCCGGGGTCATCGCCTCCTTCGTGGCCTTTTACTTCAGCAACGGGGTGCTGGCGGTCTTCTTCATCAACGCCGCCCTGGCCCTCAGCAGCAGCACCTTCAACCCGGTGGCGAAGGCGCTGCTGAGTGATCTGCTGCCGGCGGAGGACCGGCTGAGATGGTTCTCGTACCAGTACATGGCGGTCAACGTCGGGTTCGCCGTGGGGCCGTTGCTGGGCGCGTACGCCGGCCTCTCCGGCGGCCGGGTGGCCTTCTTGGTCGGCGCGGCGGTCTACGCGGTCTATCTCTGCCTGTTCGGGCTGACGCTGCTGTTCCTGCCACCGATGACACCTGCGGTGCTGGAGCAGGAGCCCAGCACCGGCTTCCGAACCCACCTCGAAGGGCTGCGGGACAGCTTCCGGGTGGTCGTCCGGGACTTCCGGTTGCTTTGCTTCATCGCCGCGGGTCTGCTGCTGGAGGCGGTACACAGCAAGATCTCGGCGCTGCTGGCGCAGCATCTCTCCGCCGGATTCGCCGACGGCACGAAGATCCTCGGCTACGTGCTGACCACAAACGCCGTCACCGTGGTCGTCGTCCAACTCTTCGTCTCGCGGTACGCGCGCAAGCGTGACCCGGTGCGGTCGATCGTCATCGGCGGGGTGCTCCTCGTCGCGGGCATGGTGGGCTTCGCCTTCGCCGGTCCGGGTTGGCAGTTCGTGGCGGCAATGGTGATCTTCACGATCGGGGAGACCTTCATCATCCCGGCTGAGTTCGCCGTCATCGACCGGATCGCACCCCCGGACCGGCGGGGCAGCTACTTCGGGGCACAGACCTTCGCGCAGCTCGGTGGCTTCATCGGACCCTTCACGGGTGGACTGATCCTGGCGCACTACGGCGGCACGGCGATGTTCCTCGGGGTGAGCGTCTTCGCGGTGATCAGTGTCCTGATCTACCTCCTGGTGGGACGTAACCTGCCCGGTCTTCAGATGGGCAAGGCCACCCCTCGGGCTCGGACGGCGGTCGGCGATGGCGCGACGTGACCGGGTACGCGACGGGGCGCTGCGGCTGCTGCGCACGCCGGCCGTGCGGGCACACGCCGATCGTGGCTCGGTGCGGCTGAGCGGCCTGACCGACCGGGCCATGGTGCGCCGCGACGACCGTGGGGTGCCGTGGATCATCGCCCACGACGAGCGCGACCTCTACTTCGCCAGCGGCTTCGCGCAGGCCAGCGACCGGCTGTGGCAGATGGACGTGCTCCGGCGACGAGCCCGCGGCCGACTGGCGGAGGTGCTGGGCGAGACGGTCGTGCCCGAGGACGTACGGGCCCGCAGGCTCGCTCTGGAACGGGTGGCCCGCCAGTCGCTGGAACTGGTGGACCGTGCGTCGTACGCCTGCCTGGTGGCCTTCAGCGACGGCGTCAACGCGGCGATCCGCCGGCTCCGGCGGCGGGTCGGTCTGCCGGTGGAGTTTCTGCTGCTCCGCTACCGACCCGAACCCTGGACACCGCTCGACTCCGTGCTCATCGTCAAGCACCTGGGGTTCGACCTCGGCACCAACCTCCGGCAGGAGGTCTTCCGCATGCGACTCGCGGCGGAGCGGCCCCGCTACGCGACCTCCTTCTCCGCGCCGCGCTACCCGATCGACGGCGCGGTGACCATCAGGCGTCCGGGGCAGGGCGTCGACAAGCGCCTCGGCCGCCCGGGAGCGTCCGAGTCCGCCCCGGTCGTCGAGTTGCCCGAGCAGTCCCGTGCCTGGCTGCGGGGGCTGCTGGACGGGGAGACGTCCCCCGGATCCAACGCCTGGGCGATCTCGGGACGACTGACCCGCTCGGGCGCGCCCCTGCTGGCCAACGATCCGCATGTGCTGTTCACCCAACCGAGCATCTGGTACCAGATGGGTCTGCTGCTGCCGGCGGAGCGGGCGAAGGCGTACGGCATCACCGTCCCTGGACTGCCCGGACTCATCGCCGGCAGCAACAGCCGGCTGGCCTGGGGCATCACCAACGCCACTGTCGACACCCAGGATCTCTGCCTGCTCGACGGCCCGGCAGCGCGGCCGACCTGGCGGCAGGAGAGCGTCATCTCGGTCCGGGGCGGCGCGGACGTCGCGGTCCGGGCCGCGGGCGGGCAGCGGCACGTCGAGTTCGACGCGCCGGGTCCGGACGGCGCCGCTCGGCTCGGCCTCTTCTGGAGCGGCTTCGTGCCCTCCACCGAGATCGTCGGTTGTATGCGGATGTGGCGGGCGGAGACCTATCCCCGCTTCCGGGCGGCCCTGCGGGACTTCGGCGTGCCGGTGCTCAACGTGGTGGTGGCCACCGCCGACGACGTCATAGCGCTCAAGACCGCCGGGAACGTGCCGCGGCGACGGCCGGGCAGCGGGCTTGCCCCAGCATCGTTCGGCGACGTCGCCGAGTCGTGGCAGGATCTGCTCTCCTTCGACGAGCTGCCGGAGACGGTCAACCCCGCCGAGGGCTACCTCATCTCCGCGAACCACAAACTGGTGCCGGACGACGCGAAAGTCCACGTCGGCGTCGACTGGGTCGCCCCGTACCGGGCCGAACGCATCGAGCAGCTGATCCGCGACGGGTCGATCTCGGCTGAGGAGTGCGCGCGCTGGCAGAACGACCTGGCTGACGGACGGGCGGCCCGGGTGCTGCCGGTGCTGCTGGACGCGCTGGCTGCCCGCCCGCCCACGGATCCGCTCGCACGGACCGGGCACCGCCTGCTCAGCGAGTGGGACGGCCACGCCCGAGGCGATCAGCCGGCGCCACTTGTCTTTCTCCGGCTGCTACAGGCCCTGGTGGACCGATGGGTGACCGAACCACTGGGTGCGGATCTGGCCACCAGCATGCCGGATCTGACCCTGCAAGTCGACCATCTCATTCTCGACCCGGAGGCCCGACGGCAACTCGGCGAGACCGAGCCACTTCCGGTCGTCGTCGCCGAAGCGCTGGAGACGGCGATCGCGAGAATCGTCACCGCACACGGCACGGACCCGGCAGGTTGGCGTTACGACGCGGTGCACCGTGTCAATGACAGGCATCCGATCGCCAAGGCGCTTCCCGGGCTGCGCGGACTCTTCGGCGGCGACGAGACCCCGGTCGGAGGCAGCGGCCACTCGGTCTGCCTCATGACCCCGGATCGCAGCGGCGCCGCGATCGAGGGAGCACCCTGGCGCTTCGTGGCCGAGGTCGACCCCGCCGGGCCGGTGCTGCGGGACGTCCTGCGCCACGGCAGCTCGGGACTGCCCGGCTCCGTGCACTACGACGACCAGACGCCGGTCCATGCCCGGGGGCAGACCTACCTGGTTCCGCTCGCCGGGCCGCAGGGCGCGGCAGACCGGACGCTCACGCTGCTGCGGTCACGCCCGGCGACAGGTTGACCGACCGTACCGCACCGCGGGATCGACAAGCGCCACCAACGGGCCGGCCGACCGGCCGGGGACGGTACCCTGCGCCTACCGGGGGCGGCCCCGGCCCGGCCGGAGAGGATCGCGCAGCTCGTGGATGACATCGTTTCGCTGGTCCGGCCCGAGATCTACGCGATGCGGCCCTACAGTTCGGCGCGCGTCGAGGCGGAGCAGGTCGCCCGGGTCCACCTCGACGCGAACGAGAACCCCTACCCGCCGTACCCGGGCGGGCCCGAGCAGGAGGGCCTCAACCGGTACCCGGAACCGCAGCCGCCGTCGCTGCTGAGCCGCTTCACCGAGATCTACGGCCTGCCGGTGGAGCAGCTCTTCCTGTCGCGCGGCGCGGACGAGTCCATCGACCTGTTGGTCCGCGCGTTCTGTGCGGCCGGCCGGGACGGCATCCTGATCACACCGCCGACCTTCGTCATGTACGAGACGGCTGCGGCCATCCAGGGTGCGTCGGTGTGCCGGGTGCCCCTCGTGCCCGGGGTGTACCAGCTCGACACCGACGCGATGCTGGCGGCCTGCGACGCCGATCCCGGGATCAAGCTCGTCTTCGTCTGCTCACCCAACAACCCGACCGCCAACCTGATGGACCGGGCGTCTGTGCTGTGGCTTGCCGAGCGGCTACGCGGCCGGGCGATGGTGGTGGTCGACGAGCTCTACCTCGATTACTCGGGACAGCCGTCACTCGCGGGCGACATCGTCGGCCATCCCAATCTCGTCGTCGTGCGCTCGCTGTCCAAGGAGTACAGCCTCGCCGGTGAGCGCTGCGGCATCACCCTCGCCCACCCGGAGGTCGTCGGGGTCCTCCGTCGCATCATGCCGCCGTACCCGCTCACCGTCACGGCGATCCGCGCGATCGGCGCGGCGATCTCACCCGCGGGCATCGCGCACGGTCGGCGCAACATCGAGCGCATCGTCGCCGAGCGGGACCGGGTGCGCAACGCCCTGGCGCAGCTGCCGGCGGTGATCGAGGTGTTCCCGTCGGACGCGAACTTCCTGCTGCTGCGTACCGAGGATCCGCAGCGGCTGTGCGGCGCCCTGGCCGCGCAGGGAATCCGGCTGCGGGACCGCAGCAGCGCGATCGACGGTGGCGTCCGGCTGTCGATCGGCACTCCCGAGGAGAACGACGAGCTGCTCCAGGCTCTCAAGCTGCACGGCTGAGCCGTTCCCGTCGGCCCGGTCGCGGCGTGGAACCGGCCGGCGCGCGGCCGGGTAGCGTGCGGGCGTGACCGCGACAGGAGCGGTCACGCCCGCACCGGCCGGGCTCAGGCTGCGGTGGGTTGCCGCAGCGCCTGCCAGGCGCCGTAGCCGCCGAGCAGGTCGGCGACGTCGGTACGGCCGGCCTCGCGCAGCAGGCTGGCCGCGACCGAGGAGCGGTAGCCACCGGCGCAGTGCACGACGACGGGCCGGTCGTCGGGCACCTCGTCGAGTCGCCGGGGCAGTTCGGCCAGCGGGATGTGCAGCGATCCGGCGATGGCGCCCTGCTCGCGCTCGCCGGCGTTGCGCACGTCGAGCACGCGCGGCGGCTCGGTCCGGTCGAGGGACTCGCGCAGCTCGGTGGCGGTGACCCGGCTGGCCGGGGTCAGCTCGGCGACCATCTCGCGGAACGCGTCCTCGGGATCGCGCAGGTAGCCGGCGACATGGTCGAAGCCGATCCGGGCGAGGCGGGTCACGATCTCCTCCTCGCGGCCCTGGTGGGCGACGACGAGGATGGTGCGCTCGGGCGCGACGACGCTACCCGCGGTCTCGGCGAAGCGGCCGTCGGCGGGGATGTTGATCGCGCCACGGAGGTGCCCGGCGGCGTACTCGTGCGGGTCGCGGGTGTCGACGACGATGGCGCCGTCGGCCCGGGCGGCGAGGAACTCGGCGGGGGTGAGCGGCCGGGCGGCGCGGGCGTGGTCGAACAGCTCGCGGGCCTTGCGGTTGAGCACCGCGTCGAAGGCGAAGTATCCGGGTGCCGCCGGCTGACCGCCGGTGACCAGCGCGACGAACTGGTCCTCGCTCATCGGCGCGCAGGCGTAGTTGGTGCGGCGTTGCTCGCCGATGGTGGACTGCCGCTCGGTCGACAGGTTCTTGCCGCAGGCCGAGCCCGCGCCGTGGGCCGGGAAGACCCGCACCGCATCGGGCAGGGCCATCAGCTTGCGGTGCACGCTGTGGTAGAGCATGCTGCCCAGCTCGTCGGCGGTGACGCCGAGCGAGGCGAGCAGGTCGGGCCGGCCCACGTCGCCGATGAACAGCGCGTCGCCGGTCAGCACGCCGTACGGCACGGTGTCCTCGGCGTGCTCGTACACCAGCACGCTCACCGACTCCGGGGTGTGGCCGGGCGTTTCCATGATCTGCAGAGTGACCTCGCCGAGGCTGATCCGGTCGCCGTCGGTCAGCTTGCGGATCGGGTACTCGGTCTCGGCGCGTCGGCCGTACCCGATCCAGGCGCCGGTCGCCGCCGCCACCTCCAGATGCCCGGCGAGGAAATCGGCGTGGAAATGGGTGTTGATCACGCCCTCGATGGTCAGCCCCCGGGCCCGGGAGTCGGTGAGGTACTCCTCGATGTCGCGGCGCGGGTCGACCAGAACCGCCCGACCGGTGGTGTCGTCGGCGATCAGGTACGACGCCTGGGAGAGGCAGTCCAGGTAGTACTGGGTGAACAGCATGGTCAAACTCCTTTATGACGAGAACGGTCGACGGGACTTCCCCACATACCCCTGGGGGTATGCGATGGGCACAGTGCTACGGTCCGGTCTTCGGCGGGGTCACCTCCGCGACGAGTTCGGGTGCCCAGCACCGGTGGCCGCAGCGGCCGGCGTGCACGGCCAGGATGCGGGTGCCCGGCAGCCGGGTGGCCAACCGGGACAGGCCGGCGCGCAGTTGACGATGATGCTCGGCCACGCTCACCGGGTTTCCCGCGCAGTCCGAGTGCGCGGCGACGACCAGGGTCGCGCTGCCGTGTGCCCGCTGGGAGACCCGCACCTTTTCCAGCAGAGTGTCCAGTCGGGACCCACCCGTCGTGGCCAGCAGCGCCTCCGGCCCGGGCTCGGTGATGGTGTCGAGGTACTCGACGTCGAGATGCCGTCTCACCCACTCGTCGAGGGGACGCTGGATGCGGCCGTCGATGCAGCTCAGCAACGTGGCGAACCGGTCGGGCACGGCTAGAACACCTCCTGTGGCGACGGCGGCCGGGCAGGTGTGTCGACCACCGGCTGCGTCGCCCCGCCGCCGCTGGCCGCCACCGCGGCGGTCAGGTCGGGGTGCACCTGACCGACGCTGTGCACCGTCTGCCACACGCCCGCCCGCCCGAGCAGGTCGCGCACCGGCCCACGGACCGTGGCCAGGTGCAGCGCCACGCCCCGGGACGCGAGACGTTTGTGCAACTCGGCGACGGCGTGGGCACCGTCGGCATCGGCGTCGCTTATCGCGCTGGCGTCGAGCACCAGTGCCGTCAGTTCCGGCCGTTGCTCGGCCAGGCTGAGCAGTCGGTCCTCCAGGAACTGGGCGTTGGCGAAGTACAGCGGCCCGTCCACCCGGACGATCGCGACCCGGGGGTCGGTGATCAGGCCCGCGTAGCGCGCCACGTTGCGGTACGTCTGCGTGCCCGGCACCCGGCCGAGTTCGGCCAGATGCGGCCGGGCCGAACGCCACAGGAAGACCGCCAGAGCGAAGGTCACGCCGGCGGCGAGACCGGGTTCGACCCCGAACAGCAGGGTGACCATGAAGGTGAGCGCGAGGGTCAGCCCGTCCGAGCGGCGGGTCCGCCACGCGGTCACCGCCGACCGGCGGTCGACAAGCCCGAGCACCGCCACCACCACGATGGCGGCGAGCACCGCCTTGGGCAGGTGGTGGAAGGCTGGCGTGAGGAACACCGCGGTCAGGGCCACCATCAGGGCGGTGACCACACTGGCCAAGGGGGTGCGTGCCCCGGCCGAGTAGTTCACCGCGCTGCGGGAGAAGCCGCCGGCCACCGGAAACGCCTGGAACAGGCCGGCCGCGACGTTTGCCGAACCGACCGCCGCGAGTTCCTGGTTGGGGCTGATCTGCTGGCGGCTCCGCGCCGCGAGGGACTTGGCCACGGCGATGCCCTCCATGTAGGCGACCAGGGCGATCGCCACGGCGGCCGGCAGCAACGCCGCCACGTCCGAGCCGCCGAGCGCGGGGACGGCTGGGGCGGGAAGCCCGCCGGGGACCTCGGTGAGGATCCGCACGCCGTGCGTGCCGAGGGATAAGGCGGCGCTGGCCACGGTGACGCCCGCCACCACGAGCAGGGCGCCGGGCAGTTTCGGCAGGTAGCGACGAACCAGTAGCAGACCGGCGACGCTGGTCGCCGAGACGAGGACCGTCAGCGGGTGGACGGTGGTGGCCGAACGCCAGAGCGACGCGGCGATCTGCGGAAAGGTCTCCGCCCGCCCCGCGTCGAGTCCGAGCAGGTCCTTCACCTGGCTGGCCGCGATCACGATCGCGGCGGCGGAGGTGAAGCCGGACAGCACCGAGTGGGACATGAAGTTGACCAGGGCGCCGAGCCGGAGCACACCCATCAGCACCTGGATCGCGCCGACCAGCAGGGCGAGCAGGCCGGCGAGAGCGGCGTAGCGGGCCGGGTCGCCGTCGGCGAGCGGAGCGAGCGCGGTGCCGGTCATCAACGCGGTGATGGCCACCGGCCCGACCGCCAACGATCCGGAACTACCCAGCAGCGCGTAGACCAGCAGCGGCACGACCGAGGCGTAGAGCCCGGTGACCGGGGGCATACCGGCCAGCGCGGCATAGGCCATGCTCTGCGGCACCAGCATGACCGCCACGGTCAGACCGGCGATCAGGTCGTGGCGCAGGGTGCGACGGTCGTAGTGGCGCAACCATCCGAGCAGGGGCACCACCCGGGCCGGGCCGGAGCGGTCCTGCCGGACGTACTCCGTACCGTTCACGCCTGTTGCCGATCGTTGCGCAGCCGCGCCAGGGACCGGTCGACGTCGCAACCGGCGCCGCGGTTGTAGGGCAGCCGGGACAGCATCGCTCCCATCGCGCAGGTGTCGGTCAGGGCGGCGAACGTCAGCCCGGCGCCGATGAAGCCGGCCACGAAGCGGGCGGCGGGCACCCAGACGCTGGCGACGACGGCGAGCAGCACCACCCCGCCGGCGACGAGGCGGACCTGGCGTTCCAGGCTCCACCGCTGCCGGCCACGCTCGACCGGTCCGCCCGCGGCGACCCAGGCGTTCATGCCGCCGGTGATGACGGTGGCGTCGGTCAGGCCGGCGTTCGCCAGCCGGGTGCAGGCCGTCGTGGCCCGGTTGCCGGACTGGCACATCAGCAGGATCCGACCGCCCGCGTCGTTGACGATCCGACCGAGGTGCGCGTCGACCTGGTCGAGCGGCAGGTTGATCGAGGCGGGGACGTGCGCGGTCTCGAACTCGCCCGGGGTGCGTACGTCGACGATCAGCACGTCGGGGTTGTCGGCGATCAGGGCTCGTGCGGCGGGCACGTCGATGGTCGGGGAACTGTTCCTGGCGGTCACGGGACACTCCATCCTCAGGCTCGGCTTCATACCCCCGGGGGTATCTGGATCCGAGTATTGACCAAGGATCGGCGAACCGCAAATGGCTCCCGGTCGCTCGCGGTCAGCCGCCCGGAAATACCCCCCGGTGTACTGTTGTTCGACGAGTGGAGAGGGGTGGGGGATGCAGGTCGACGAGGACGCGGTCGGTGACGTGGTCAAGCGACTTCGCCGTGCCGAGGGCCAGATTCGCGGCGTCATCGGCATGCTCGAAGACGGCCGGGACTGCGCCGAGGTGGTGACCCAACTCGCGGCGGTCTCGCGCGCGCTGGACCGCGCCGGCTTCAAGATCATCGCGAGTGGCCTGGAGCAGTGCGTCAGCGGCTCCGCCGGGGACGACCGCAAGGCCAACCTCGAACAGATGGAGAAGCTCTTCCTGTCGCTGGCCTGAGGTTCGTCGCCGAACAGTCGCGCCCCGGTGGAGTCGGGGCCGCGGTCAGCGGAAGCCGGCGATCAGAAACGCCGCCAGGCCCGCGAGCGCCAGCGGCAACGCCGCGACGAGAGCCAGCGCGCGTTGCCGGTTCGTCCGCCCGGCCAGGGCGAGGACCAGCAGGCCGAGCGCGATCCTGATCAGGGCGTCCCAGATCGGGTCGTTGCCGTAGCTGGGGTCGCCGATCCGGCGGATCTCCAGCCCCGCCTCGGCGAACAGCACCGCGGCCGGCAGCGCCGGCCCGACCACCTGTCGCCAACCTGCCCCGTGTGTCCATGTTCCGGCGATGCCGAAGATCACCCCGGCGAGGACGCCGAAGCACATCCAGAGCAGCGAGGTCGTTGCCCACAGCACGGCCCAGTCGTCTCCCTGCACAAGGGCCGCCGTGGCGTAGTAACCGGGGACCGCGACCACGAGTGCGACAGCGGCGCCGGCCGCCGCGCGCAGCTTGCCCGACCGCACCCAGAAGCCGAAGAGGTAGGCGGCGACCGCCCACACCGCGCTGGAGTTGCCGAGGTTGCCGACGGGGTACGGCACGTACTTGATCCAGATGAAGTCGAGGCAGCCGAGCAGCAGTCCGCCCAGGGTCGCCGCGAGCGCCACCCGCCGGTTGTCGGGTTCAGGTCGCATGGGCTGCGAGCATACCGGGTATGCACCGAGGCCGCGCGTCGTGGGTCAACGCGGTGCGACGCCGTTGCGGTAGGCCCAGACGACAGTCTGGAGCCGGTCCCGTACGCCGATCTTGGCCATGGCGCGGCCGAGGTGCGACTTGACCGTGCTGGTCTCGATGAACAGCTCGTCGGCGATCTCGACGTTCGACAGCCCTCGGGCGAGCAGGCCGATGATCTCGACCTCCCGCGCGGTGAGCTGATGCGCGGCGGCGGCGTCGGTCGCTGGTGCCGGGGTGCGGCGGGCGAACTCGGCGATCACGCGTCGGGTGACGGCCTGGTCGACGAGCCCCTGACCGTCGGCGAGGCGCCGGACCGCCTCGATCAGTTCCTCCGGCTCACAGTCCTTGAGGATGAAACCGCTGGCGCCGGACTCCAGCGCGCCGAAGACGTACTCGTCGAGGTCGAAGGTGGTGACCACCAGCACGGCCGGCGGCGACCCGATCGCCTCGGTGATGATCCGGCGGGTCGCGGTGAGGCCGTCGCCGCCGGGCATGCGTACGTCCATGCAGATGACCTCGGGCCGGAGCCGGCGGGCCAGCTCGACGGCGGTGGACCCGCTCGACGCCTCACCCACCACCTCGATGTCGCCGGCCTGTTCGAGGATGACGCGGAAGCCGGCCCGGACGACGGACTGGTCGTCGACGAGCATCACTGTGATCATCTCTGGTCGTCTCCGTTCACGGTCGCCGTCGCCCCGGTGGCGCGGGCATCGTCTCCGGTCGTCGGCACCGTCACGGTGACCGACCATCCGCCGGTCGTCGTCGGGCCGGCGGTGAACTGCGCGCCGATCAGATGTGCCCGCTCGCGCATGCACACCAGCCCGACCCACCGGTCGCCGACGATCTCGGCTCGGCCCGGCGGGTCGGCCGGTCGTTGCTCACCTCAAGCGAGACCTGCCGCGGCAGGAAGCGCAGTTGCACGCGGACCGGCGCCCCCGGCGCGTGCTGGCGGGCGTTGGACAGGGACTCCTGGACGATCCGGTACAGCGCGACGTCGGCGATCGGCGGCACGTCCCGGTGCTGCCCGTGCCGGACGAACTCGACCGGGCTGCCGAGCTGCCGGGCGTCGCTCACGAGATCGTCGAGCATGGCCAACCCGGGCACCGGAGCGTTGCCGTCGCTGTCCCCGGGCCGACCACGCAGCACCCCCACCACGAGTCGGAGATTGTCGAGGGTCTCCTTGCCCTGGGATCGGATCCATGCCACCGCGGCCTTCGCCGCGGACGGATCCGGGTCGATCAGTCGCTCGGCCGCAGCCGCCTGCACCACCATGCCGGACAGGTGATGGGCGGCGACGTCGTGCAACTCGCGCGCCATCCGGGCGCGTTCCGCGCCGATGGCGGCGCGCACCGTGGCCTGCTGTGCCCGCACCGCCTCGTCCGCCCGGGCCCGCACCAGTTGCAGGTACCGCCGGTAGGTGGCCACGTAGCTGCCGACGAAGACGAGACCGGCGTAGACCAGGGCGCTGGTGGCCAGATGTCCGACGGTCGTGACGAGCGGCCCGGGGCCCGGGCCGCCGATGGCGAAGTCAGCCGCGTCGGCAGCTCGTGCCGCCACGGCCACGCCGGCCGTCTCCACCACCACGGCCGCGCCGGCAGCCAGCAGCGCCGAGCGGAGCGGGAGCAGCGTGCCGACGGTGTACGCCGCGACGAACGGTGCGATACCGCGGATCGTCGCCTCGGGTACCGAGAGGACGATGACCGGCACCTGGACGCCGACGACGAGCGCGAGGCAGAGCCGTGGCCGGACCCGACGCAGGCACAGCAGCATCGCCTGCCCGCTGCACAGGGCGACGACCAGCCAGACCCGCGCCGGGCCGAAGGTGAGCCCCTGCGCCGGTGCCACGAACCGGAACAACAGCGTCATGACCAGGAACGTCAGCACGGTGAGCAGCGCCGCGAGCAGGCAGTCCCGCGCGAACCGACCGGTCACCCCGACCCGGGTCAGCCGATCGTCGAACCAGCGGGTCAGCCGGGGTGGACCCGGGACGTTGACGGCGTCCGTGACGGTGCCGCTGTGGTCGGACATGCGATTGTCGTCCTCGTTCCGGTTCGTTTCGGTCAGTAGGAGATGCTAGGGGCCAGCAGCATGAACTCGACGGCGAACCAACCCGTGCCGGCCAGCGCGAGCAGCACCGCCACGCCGCCGGTGATCCGGTGCCAGCCGGTCCGGCGTCGGATGTCGTCGACCAGCCGGACGGCGGCCGGCAGCACCCCGAGCAGGCCGATCAGCTGCATCAGCTGCACCACCCGCAGGCTGGTCGCGGAGACATCCTGCAAGCCCATGATGCTGACCAGGCTCACCGCCCAGCCGGCGAGGGCGAGCAGCGTGCCGGCGACGGCGACCCGGGTGAGGATCCGCGCGGTTCGGCCGGCCCGGTCCCGGGGCGCGCGGCCGAGGCGACGGCGGACGATGGCGCGTACCGGCCACGAGAGGGCCACGAGCAGCAGGACCACTGTGGATGCGGCGAGCACCGTCAGCACCAGTGCCGAGTCGCGTTCGGCCGGCACCGGCAGCAGCGCGAACGCGGAGTCGAAGCTGATCGCCTCCACCTGTCCGTCGGTCACCCGCATCGCCACGGTGCGCTGCCCGCCGACCTCGCGCCACACCCACGGCGAGACCTCCTCGTACAGCGCGGGGGAGTCGGACAGTGGCGCGGGCTCGAACAGCAACCGGTCGCCGTCGGCGACGCTGACCGTGGTACGTCCGACCAGACCCATCATGGTCAAGAAGTTGCTCCGCACCGCCCGCGAACTCTCGTACGTCCCGGCGGCCAGCGCGGCGTGCTCGGCGGCGGTGGCCGGGTCGACGTCTGCGACCGGTTGCGTGCCCGCGACCTGTCGCGTGGCCCCGGCGGGGAAGTAGCGGTCGGCGAAGCCGTTCAACACGGCCTGCCGGAGTTCGTGACTGTCCAGCGCACCCTCCCCGGTGCTGTTCAGCGAGAGGTAGACGCCGGTCCGGTCGTCGGGGTAGAGCTGGAGGTGGGAGTGGAAGTAGCGGGTGTCGCCGCCGTGGCCGAGGATGCGGTGCCCGTTGCGGCTCTCGTCGAAGTAGCCGAGGGTCATCCGAGGGCCCTCGGCGAGCGTGCCGAGTGACGTGGCGTCGAGTGCCGGGCGCTGCATGAGTTCCCGCGTCGGCGCGTCGAGCAGCGGTGCATCACCCACCTGCTCGCCCAGTTGGGCGAGCATGAACCGGGCCATGTCCGTCGCCGGGGCACTGAGCGCGCCGGCCGGGGGAGTGCTCACGATCTCGAACGGCGCTGCGGGCGCGCCGGCGCGTTCGTACCCGTTGGACATCCGACCGCTGAGGTGCGGGGGCAACGGCTGCTCGAAGGTGGACGAGGCCATGCCGGCGCGGGCCAGCACGTTGCTGGCGACGTACTCCTCGAAACGGAGGCCGCTGGCCCGCTCGACGAGGTAGCCGGCCAGCGCGTTGCCGTAGTTGGAGTAGGCCGGCACCGTGCCCGGCTCGTAGATCTGCTCCGGCGGGTCGTTGACCAGGGCGGCCCGCAGGTCGACGTCGGTCCCGGTGGTGCCGATGAGGCCGGCGATCCGCTCCTCGAACCCGGCGGTGTGGGTGAGCAGGTGCCGCAGCGTGACGTCCTGCGGATAGCGGCGGGGCACGGTGAAGTCGAGGTACTCGCCGATGTCGGCGTCCAGCTGGAGCTTGCCGCTCTGCACGAGTTGCAGTGCCGCGGTGGCGGTGACCAGCTTGGATACCGATCCCACCCGGAACAGGTGCCGGTCGGGATCGACCGGGACCGCAGCCGCGTCACCGACACCGGTGTCGGCGTGGCCATAGCCCCGGGCGGTGAGGGTTTCGCCGTCCCGGACCACGGCGACGCTCGCGCCGGCGACGCCGGTACGCGCCAGCGCGGCCGGCAGCAGCCCGTCGAGCCAGGCGTTGACGTTCGCGCCGGTCAAGGCGGCGGGCTCGGCCGGGGCGGGCGGTGCCGAGCCCGGCGGTGCCGGGGCGCTCTGCGGCGTGCCGCACCCCACCACCGTCGCGGCGACCGCGACCGCCGTGGCCAGGGCAGCGCCGATTCGTACGCGGCGCGAGGGGGATCGGGTTGCGCGAGGTCGGGTCACGGTCTTGTGGATCATGGTCCGCAGCCACCTTTCGGGCCGCACGGGTGTCCGGAATGCTTCCGTACGGCGTCACCCGGGGCCTGGTGCCAGCCTGCGTGAGCGCCGTCGGCGCGACATCTGGCGCAGGACGGCATTCGACTTACGACCTGAGTAGCAACCCAGGGTGCGACCGCATACCCGCGTGGCCTGCCGGGTACGTCGATCAACGAGGACGGCCGGGGGGCGGTGCGCCGGCCCTACGGCCCCGATGGGGAGCGAGGAATGTCGATGCGAAAGTGGTCTGCCGGAGTGGGGCTGGCGGCGCTGGCCGTGGGGGTCGCAGGTTGCGGTGGCACCAGTGCCAGCGACGAGGTGTCCGCGTCGCCGACGGCTACCCGGACGCCGATTGCCGAGGCCACCACCGGGGAGGTGCCGGCGCCCACGGCGTCGGTGTCGGCCAGCCCGGCGCCGACCGCTACCCCGGCGGTGTTGTCCGGTACCCGCCAGGTCACCATCACCCGGGTCGACGGCTTCGAGGCGGGACTGTCGTTGACCGACGACGGCCGCTTGACCGAGGTGGACGACGACAGCGGGCGGCAGCTGTTCGTGCCGACCCCACTGAGCGGGCAGAACTTTCTGATCCGGTCCTATCGGGGAGCGAGCGGCGGCACCGGCGAACCGGTCTGCTGGCAGGTCCGCAACCCGGGCGGCAGCCAACCGCTGGTGGTGGAGGGTGCCGCCTGCCGTGAGGACGAGCCGCGACAGCAGTTCACCATCTCCGCCGCCGACGCGGACGAGGGTTTCCTGATCAGCAACAACTCGGCGTACCTGCGGACGTCGCGGGAGTCCGGGTTGATTCTGGAGGAGTTGGGTGACGGGCCACCGACGAGCAGCTTCCGGTTCAACGACAACGGGCCGGCACCCGACCGAAATTGATCACCCCACCGGGCGGTTCCGCCCCGTGTTCCCGCGATTCCCACCTTCGTCGGGGGTGCTGCGGAGGCGGTCCAACTCGGCGAGGTACATCGCCTGCATCCGGTCGTAGTGCCGAACCAGTAGGGAGATCTCCTCGACGCTGTAGCCCTCGACGAGCCGCTCCGCCCGCTCGGCGAACCGCTCGTACGGTCGCGCCAGCTCGGCGATCCGCTCGGGCCGCAGGGCGACGATCACCCGCCGCCGGTCCGCCGGATCGCGCTCGGCCGTCACGTAGCCTGCCTGCTGGAGCCGGCGGAGCATGCTGGTCACCGCCCCGGTGGTGAGGTTGGTCCGTTCGGCGACCTGACCTGCGGTGGCGGAGCCGACGTCCGCCAGGTAGTCCAGGCACTCCAGGTCGCTCACGGTGAGGCCCAGCCGTTCCGCGATGGCGTACCGGAACACCATGGACAGCCGCGACGTCTCCCGCCCGGCGCGCATGAGATCGACGGTCGCGGAGGCACGGGCCGGCTCGTGGGACATGACCGCCATCATGCCTCCGGCACGGTGACCCGGTGCAACCGAGGTAACACCCGGGTCAGCACCCAGTGCGGTGCGGCAGCGCCCCCGGTCAGGCGGCGCATCAGCCGAGCGGCGGTGTCGACGGCGCGGAAGGCGTACGGCACCATCTCGTTCTGGTACCTGGCGATCGCCACCTCCACCGGGGTGCCGTTCGTCCGAGCCTCGACCAGCCGCTTACCGAGCAGGGCAGCGTCGCGCAGCGCGGTGTTGCCGCCCTGCGCACCGAACGGCGGCATGGCGTGCACCGCGTCGCCCATCATCGTCGCCCGGGGTACCGCCCACCGGTGCGGGCGCTGGCCGGTGGCGAAGAGGTTGAGCACCGTGGCGTCCAACTCGGCCGTGTCGACCAGCCGCCGGACGAGCGGGTGGAAGTCGGCACTCATCCGGGCGGCCAGTTCCCACAGTGTCAGCAGGTGCCCGCGCACGCCGATGGGCACCTCCTCCCGTCGCAGCAGCAGTGCCCACATGACGTAGTCGTCGCCGGTGGGCGCGTAGCTGCCCGGGGCCAGACGGGCGAATGCCTCGCGCGGGCGCTGGCCGAACCGCATGGGGGTGAAGAAGAAGGCGCGGCCGGGCCGGTCGGCGATGGCCAGGACCCCGCTGGTGCGCAGCGTGTCCGGGATGACGCTCTCGCCGTGGTGCCGCAGGGGAGACCGGCCGTAGATGCCCACCATCGGGGTGTCGGTCGGGTGCGCGTCCGGCATGAGCTGCGCGCGCAGCGCCGAGCCGACGCCGTCCGCGCCGACGACGACGTTCGCCGGGGCGGTCCCGCCGTCGGAGAACCGCAGCCGCAGCCGGGCCGGGTCGTCGCTGTCCACCGCGACGGCCGTCTTGCCGTAGTGGATGCGCCCGTCCAGCCCGGACTGCAGGATCGACCGCAGGGTCAGCCGGTCGACCTGGCGGGTCGCGTACGGCTCGTCCTTGAAGGTGATGGTGAACGCGTCGCGCAGCCGGCTGTCGGTGAAGCGCAGCTGCCCGCCGGGCTCGTCGCCGGTGGACAGCGCCAGGCGGTACAGCGGGCGGGGCAGGCTCTCGCGCAGGGCCGCCAGCCCGTACCGGTCGAGGATGATCCGGTAGCCCTGCCGCCGGACGAAGGGGCCCGAGTCCCGTTCGTAGACGTGCACGTCGATGCCGGCGCGCATCAGGTACTGGGCGAGGCAGAGGCCGGAGAGGCCGCCGCCGGCGATCGCCACCGAGAAGTCAGTCGATACGCTCATGAGCGTTATCTTAATGACTAAGATAATTTGGGCAAGGGCTGCCGGCCTGCGATGCCCCCTGCGTCATTGATCGATCAGCTCGACGGTGACGATGGCGGTGTCGCCCGGTTCGAGATCCTCGGCGGCGCGGACGGCACGCTTGACCGGCAGCACGTAACAGCCGCGGGTGCGGTCGGGAAAGATCGAGGTCGTCCAGCAGCTGCCACCGATGGTCGCTCGGACCCGCACCGCGCCGAATCCACGCCGTGCCCCGCCGCAGTGGTCCCGGATGTCCTCGGAAGCATCGGCCGGCAGGCTCACGAAGGTCCAGCTTTCATTGCGCCGGGCAGCCCAGAGCCACAACTCGCTGTCGAACTCCACGATCACGACGCCCATCATCACACCCGGGACCGACAGCGCCGTTCGACCGCGTGCGACTCGCGGCCGTCGCCGGGTACGGCCGGCTGAGGTTCCGTTCCGGCCACGGTGCGGCCGGGACGTCTCGTCCCGGCCGCACGCCACGCACGGATCAGGTGTTGATGGCACCCATCATCGCGGCGCGGGTGTTACCCCGCGCCGCGCGTTCTCCGGCGGCCATCGCCTCATCCGGGGTGGCGCCACGGGCCATCGCCCTGGCCACGGCCTCGGTGCGCTGTTATTCGATCTTCCTGCGCCGCCTCTTCTTGAACCAGCTCCAAAAGGACATGTCGGCGATCTGCCCGAGCGCAGACCGCACCAAACCTGTCCGTGATCGGGGAAAGGCGACGCCACGCCACATGTCCCCCTGACGGGCGGCTGCGGCGACACCCGTCCTCACCGCATCGGGTGGCGTTCGGCGAACCGCCACACGATCTCGCTGGCGTCGGGACCCGCGTGATCGGTGTACCTGCCGTCGCCGTCCGGGCCCGGCCAGGCGTGCCCCATGCCCTGGACGAGGTACGACTCGACGATCGACGAGCCGTCCGACGCGGTGATCGTCGTATGCGTGTACGCGTGTCGTCCCGCGGCGGCTGGCACGGACGTGGTCTCCTCGGTCCGGCCGAGGCTGTCGTTGGGCTGCCCGTCGTCGATGAGGTCACCCACCGCGGTCCAGTGCGCGGCGAGTCGGGTGGCGACCAGAGGCGGCACGACATCGTCCTGCTCGCCCTGGATGATCAGCAGCGGCACCCGCCGGGCCCGTTCGCCCATCTGCGCCCACGCCTGCCGCGCCGTGTCCAGCGGTGAGGTCGAGTCCGGGTCGTCCGGGTCGACCTGGTCGAGGCCGTACTCACCGCCGGCGACCGAGGTCACCGTGGCGAAGACGTCGGGATAGGTCGCGCCGAGGATGACGGCGGTGCCCGCCCCCGAGGACGCGCCGGCCACGTGCACCTGCGCCGGATCCGCGTCGTACTTCTCGACCACCTCGCGGGCGACACCGGCCAGCAGCGCGGGTTCTCCGGTGTGCCGCTGCTGCTGGCGAGGGTCGGCCGAGTTCCAGCAGGCGATCACGTTGCGGGAGATCAACTGCGTGGGGTAGACGACGATGAAGCCTTCCCGGTCGGCCAGGCTGTTGAACTGCGTGGTGGCCTTCATCGAGTTCCACCCGTAGCCGGTCATCGCGCAACCGTGGATCGCCATGACGACCGGCAGCCGGGCGGTCCCGTCCTGCTGGGGCGGGAGATGAACCTGGTAACGCTGCGAACCAGCAGGGCCCTGGTAGACATGGTTGCGGTCGCCCGCGCCCATCTGCCAGGGCAGGCCGAGTTGGAGAGCGGCGACGCCGAGACTGACGACGGCCACGACGGTGACGAAGATGCTGGAGACGATCCCCAGCCACCGCCGCCGGGGACGACGAGAATCGGCGTCGGCATTCATCGCGGACTCGTCGGCAGGGGTGATGGACATGTACCCATGACAGCGCGGACGCAGCCAACCTGTCAGTGCCGCGGTGTCATGACTGCATGTGACACAGCGTCACTGGTCGTGGCGAATGACCTGGGCGCGTCGGCCGCCGGTCTACATGTTCATGATCGGTAGTTGAGCGTCGCTCGGCTCAAGCCGGGTGAGCAACTGCTCGGGCTGTCCGGTCACCATCGACAGCGCGTTCAGTGCCGCCGCCCGGTCGCCCTGGTCGGCCGACACGACGGCCACGGCGATGGCGAGTCCGCTGGCCACGTGTGGGCTGCGCTCCTGCGCCAGCCGGGCGGCGTCGGCGATGTCCCGCCACGCGTCGTCGTGGCGGCCGGTGCGGCTGTGCGCGATCGCCCGGTTGGCGAGCAGCATGACCCGCACGATCGGGGTGCACTCGTCGGTGAGCTGGCGGCCCATCAACTCGGCGGCGCGCTGGTATTCCCGGTTGCGGAACGCCGCTGCCCAGCCGGTGCGGTCGGTGAGCTGGATCAGGTCGATCACCCGGCCCTCCTCCGGCCAGGTCCTGCGGTAACTGAGCCGGAAGCTCATCCAGCCGTTCGGGTCCAGGGCGGGCAGCAGTGGACGGATGTCGGTCGCGCACTGCTCCGGGCTCGGCGGACAACGAAGGAAAACCGGCTTCGGGTCGGCCACCAGCGCCCGACCTTCGTGGTCGAACAGCCAGTTACCGCGATGCGCGTCGCCGTGCAGGACGTTGCGGGAATGCAGAAGCGCCAGCGTGTGGCCAATGGCGTAGCCGTCGGTGTCCGGCGTGAACCGGCCCGGCTCGGCCACCCACAGATCCCGGAACTCCCGGTAGTCGGTCACCACCGGCCGGGCCTCGTACGGAAATGGCGGCGGTGGCATGCGGTCGACGTAGGAGCACAGGTAGCGGATGTTCTCGCGTGGGCCGATCACCAGCGGATAGCGCGGCCCGCCCGCGCCGGTCAGGGCGGACAGCGGCACCGCAGCACACTCACCGACCGACTCGACGATGTACTGCGGCCACTGATCCGTCTGGCGGTCTGCGGGCACCTCGTCGCGGAGCAGGACGATCTGGCCGCCCGCCACCAGGTCGCGTACGGCGCAAAGGTCTGTTCCGGTGAACTCGGTCGCTTCGACGCCCGTCGAGCCCAGCATCATGGGGCCGATCCTAGAATGCACGTCGTGGCCGCAAACGGACAGAATGTGGCGCTGGTGACGCAGACACTGATGGCCAACGCCAGCAGCGTCCTGTCCCGCCCAGAGGCGCTGACTCTCCCCAGGTTCCTCGATCTCTGCTCGCTCTGCGAGGCTGCGGTGCTGCTCGACCGGATGGAGGCACTGGGGGCCTCGAACGAGTACGTCAGTGGCCTCAGCAGCCAACTCGCCCGCGAGGGGCTGTACCGGACGTTTGTGCCGACTCTGCCGCGCGACGAACTGCGCCGGATGGCGCTGCGACTGCCCGACGAACTCGCGATGCGGGTCGCCGAAGGCAGCGGCGACGACCCGTCCGCGGCCAGCGAGACCGGCGCGGTGGCCGGTCTGGACTACGCGGCCGGGCTGAACAATCTCCTCGCCCAGGTCGACGGGCTCGGCAGCTTCGCCAGCGCGGGCGAGGCCGTGGTCAAGGAGCGGATGTACCGGGGCAACGGCTACCTGGTGGTGGCCGCCGCACACGGCCTCGACTACTTTCCCGACTTCGACCGCGTGCCGTTCGTCGCCGGCACCCTGCAGAAGACCTACCGGTCGCTGCCGCGTCAGCTGTACGACAGGATCGCCGAATCGCTCCAGGAACCGCTCACCGGAGGCGACGTCGTCGCCGAGTGGACGGCCATGTCGACGATCCCGATCCCGCCGATCGCCGCGCTCGTGCTGTCCCGCGCGTCCGGTCTCGACGACATTCCCGAGCAAGTGCTCCGAGTCCGCGACGAGTTCAGTGGATTCCGCCGCTACTTCGCTGACTTCAAGGCCGAGTTGCAGGCCGCCGACACGATCCGCGAACGCCGCAAACTACTGGCCCGCTACCGAACCCTGCTGGAGGAGGCGAGCGGCCCGGGACGCGAGGCGGTCTCCGTGACCGAGATGCTCAACCTGACCGAAAAGGCGGTCGCGGTGGCCGCCGCGCCGGCCGTGCCGACAAGTTACGGCGCGCTGCTGGTGACGCAACCGATCGACTGGATCAGCCGCTGGTGGCGCCGCCGCCCGCTGGCCATCCTGTTCCGCCTGGACAGCAAGATGCCCAAACTCTCGGAATACCAGCAGTTGGCCGCCCGCCTGTGGGGGCCCGGGCCTGCCGCCCGTCTGCACGACCATGCCGCTGCGCACGGTGTCGCCGTGCAGAGGCTGCTGTCCGAGGTCGAGACCACCATCCAGTGAGCGTCAGGCGGCGCGCTTGGGTGGCATCCGTCACTCGCTGGCGTCGCGCTCGTCGGCCAGGCCGGCCAGGCGTCGCTTGTCGGGCTTGCCGGCGGCCGTGACCGGCGCCTCGGCGATGAAACTGATCTTCCGGGGGGTGCTGGGCTCGCCGAGCTGCTTGCGGACCAGCTCGCGCAGCACGTCCGGATCCGGCTGCCGGCCCTGGGTGGCGGGGACCACGAAGGCGTGCACCGCCTCGCCGGTCTCCTCGTCGGGTGCGGCCACCACGTACGCCTCGGCGACGTCGTCGCAGCTGGCCAGGACACGTTCGATCGGGCCGGCGTACTGGAGGTCGGCGTTGACGATGATGACGTCCCGGGCCCGTCCCAGCAGGTACAGGTAGCCGTCGCCGTCCAGCCGGCCGAGGTCCCGGGTGCGTACCCAACCGTCGGTGAAGACCTCGGCGGTCTCTGCCGGTTCGTTCCAGTAACCGCTGGCCTGTGACGGAGTGCGGACGAAGACCTCCCCTTCGACCCCGGCCGTGACCGGCCGGCCGTCGGTGTCGCGGACCTGCACCTCGACCGCGGTGGGTGGACGACCCACCGAGGCGAGCAGGGCCGGTGCGGCGAGCATCTCCGTCGGGGTCAGCATGGAGATCATGCCGGTCTCGGTCTGGCCGTAGCCGTGGTAGACGACCGGCCCGAGGACGGAGAGCGCCTCGGCGAGCCGGGCCGGATGCAGGGGCGCGCCGGAGACCAGCAGGGCGCGTAGCGTGCCGAGGTCGGCCGCCGCGGCGCGCTGGGCGGCGACCAGCTTCGCCAGCCTGGGGACGGTGATCACGCTGGCGGTCGCCCGGTGCCGGACCAGCGCGTCGGGGAAGAACGGTGCACCGGCACGAGGTGGCTCGGCGATCACCATGGTGCCGCCGGCGGCCAGGGTGAGGACGCCGTACTCCAGCATCACCTGACTGTTGAGCGAGCCGAAGACCAGGTAGCGGTCGAGGTGGCCGGCAAGGTCGCGGACCGCCGGCGGCCACCGGTCCGGGTGCGCCGCCCAGGCGGCGTCGAGGGACCCGTACGTCTGGAGGCAGCCCTTGGGGTTGCCGGTGCTGCCGCTGGTGTAGACGACCCGGGCGACGTCGTCCGGATGCCCGGCGGGGACCGGTGGTGTGACGTCGGCCCGGGTGGCGGTCAGGTCGGGTGTCCCGTCGACCGGGCCGATGCCGAGCAGGGCAAGGTCGGCGCTGGCCGACCGCAGCTGCGGTGTCGCGGTCGAGCGGTCGACGAGCACCGCCGCGATCCGGTGGCCGAGCAGGTGCCGGAGGTGATCGGCGGGCAGTCCGGGGCGTACCCCGGCGACCCGGGCGCCGACCACCTGGGCCGCGACGATGGCGGCGAACGCCTCCGGAGACACGCCGAGTGCCACCGCCACCCCAGCGCCCGGGCCGATTCCCGCCGCCTGGAGACCAGCCGTGATCCGGGCGATCAGCTCGGACATCTCGTCGGCGCCGACGCTCCGCGAACCGTGTTCGAAGACCGGCCGGGCCCGCCCGCTGCCCAGCAGGTCGAGGATCGCCTGCGGAAAGCCCGGTTCGCCTCCCGCCGTCACCCGGCTGCTCCTGCGACCGGGGCGACGCCGGCCAGGGACTCCTTGACGAAGACCGCCAGCGGCTGCTGGTGCACGGTGGGCAGGTTCCACTCGTTCTCCAGGTTTTCCGCCAGGTGGTGCACGGCCACCACCTGCCCGTCCCGGTGGTGCCGCACGACCGGGTGCAGGTACGTGGCCCGGTGCGCGCCATGCGCGTCGTTCTCCGCCACCCGGGGCACCGAGATGTCGAACGGGTCGACGGAATCGTGGTCCGGCCCGTACTCAAGGGTGACGGCGAGCGCCCAGCCGCCGCCCAGCCCGCCGTCGGCGAGGTACGCCATCGGCACCTCCTCGTGGTAGTAGGCGGTGTCGTCGCGTACCGTGACCACGTCGCCGAGCACCCCGAACTGCTGCCAGAGCGCCGAGGAACGGTTGACCCGGGCGATGATCGCGTCGGTGATCGCCTCGGGGGTCGCCTCCAGCCGGGCGGTCGGCCACTGCGTGTCGTGGTAGCGGGAGGCGAGGATGCGGTGCAGCGCCCGTACCCCGTACCGGAAGCCGTGGATGAAGCCGCTTGTCGATCGCTTGAAGTCGCGTTGCTGGGTGAGGGTGCCGGCGAAGTAGAGGTCGGGGACCGTGGTCGACTCGTACGCCGGGGTCTGCTCCGGGAAGCGGTCGTCGATCACCAGCCGGGGCCGGCAGCTCTCGTCGAAGATGCTCGCGTCGAATCGGAATCCGGTGCAGGCGATGACCCGGTCGTAGCGGATCTCCCGGATCGCCTCGACGGAGCGGGCGTACCGGAAGCGGACGAGGTAACCGCCCTCGGGCTGGCGGTGGATGCTCTCCACCGTGCCGTCCAGCACGGCGTTCTGCGACTTCAACTGGTAGGTGTCGAGGAAGTTGTTGTTCACCGCCCGCAGGTGCCCGACATAGTGTGACTGCCAGGCGAACCGGACCGAGCGGGGCCCGGCCAGGTGCACCACGGCGGCGGTCTCCATCAGCGCGTCGGCGGTCTCGAAGCCGGAGTTTCCCTTGCCGATGATCATGACGCGTTGGTTGACGAAGTCGGCCGGGTCGACGCTGACCGTGTCGTACCGTTCGGCGTTCTCGATCCCGTCGATGGCCGGCACGTGCATCTGCGAGACACCGGTTGCGACGACCAGCCGGCGTCCCCGCCAGGTGTGGCCGTCGGCGTCGAGGGCGTGGAAGCCGCCGCTGTCGCGGCCGATGCGGACCACCCGGGTCTGGTAGCGGACCCGCACCCCGGTCGCCCTGGCGAAGTCGGCGAGGTAGCGCAGCAGGTCGTCGGCGGCCGGGAAGTACCGCTGGCTGTACCGGCTGAACAGCAGGTCCGGATCGTCACTGAGCAGCGAGTTCCAGTCCATCCGCAGGTTGAACTCCGGATCGTCGGAGCCGGTGTGAACCTTGTTGATGGAGATCAGCTTGCGGTGTCGCGGATAGCTGCGGAAGAAGGAGCCGGGCTCGGCACCGGCTTCCAGGACGACGTAGTCGTGACCGTCGCGTTCGAGCGACGCGCCGAGTTGCAGTCCCGCCGGCCCCGCACCGATGATCAGGTAGTCGTGCGTCATGTGCCCGGACGGTAGCGGCGGGTCATCAGAGATAACTCAGACCGCTCTGAGAATCCCCGGCTACGGTCGGCCCGATGACGACCCACACCGCGCCCGACGCGGTCAGCCCGATCGACCTGGCCTGCCCGCTGCGGGTGGCCGACCTGCGCCGGGCCGCCACCGAGGTCACCGTCTACATCGCCGCCGAGGTACGCGACCGGGTACGGCGCTCCCGCGACCACCTGCGCGCGGTCCTCGGCGACAACCGTCAGGTCTACGGTGCGACCACCGGGTTCGGCGCGCTCGTCGGGTTCGCCGGCCGGGACGACGACGCGGACCAGTGCGACAACACCCTCGCGCACCTCGGCGCCGGCCAGGGCCCGGACATCGACCCGGAGGTGGTCCGGGCGGCGATGCTGGTCCGGGTGTGGTCGCTGGGTCAGGGCACCTCCGGCGTCTCGCTGCGGGTCGTCGAGGGGCTCGCCGCGATGTTCGGCACGACGTTCGTGCCGGCGATGCCCCGCCTCGGGTCGGTCGGGGCCAGCGGTGACCTCATCCCGCTCGCCTATGCCACCCAGTCGCTGCGGGGCCGGGGCTGGGCCTATCTGGACGGTGACCGGAGGCCCGCCGCCGAGGCGCTCGCCACGGCCGGGCTGACACCGCTCCGCCTCGACGGACGCGACGCGCTCGCGCTGGTGAACGGCACCTCGCTTACCACCGCCGCCACCGCGCTCGCGCTGGACGACATCCGCCGCGCGCACCGGGCCGCCCAACTGCTGAGCTGCCTCCTCGTCGACGTGCTCGGCTGCGACCCCGGCCAGTTCCTGCATCCCCGGCTGCTGGCCGCGTACGGGCATCCCGGCGCGGCCGACGTCGGCGCCCGGATGCGGGAGTGCCTTGCCGGCGCGGTGCCGTCGGGTGGGCGCCCGCTCCAGGAGGCGTACAGCATCCGCTGCACTCCGCAGCTGCTCGGCGCGGCCGAGGACGCGTTGCGGTACGTCGACGGCGTGGTGGAGTCGGATCTGCGCAGCGTCAGCGACAACCCGCTGTTCTTCCCGGACGACGATCTGGTGCTGCACGGCGGCAACTTCTTCGGCCAGCCGGCGGCCTTCGCCGCCGACGTGCTGGCGACCGTGGCGGCCCAGCTCGGCAACCTCGTGGAGCGCCAGCTCGACCTCCTGGTCGACCCGGTCCGCAACGGTGGGCTGCCGCCGATGCTCGCGGCCGGGCCGGGACGGCAGCACGGGCTGCAGGGCGCCCAGCTCGCCTCGACCGCGATGGTCGCGGAGATCCGCCGGCAGGCCACCCCGGCCGGGATGCAGAGCCTGCCGACGAATCTGCACAATCAGGACGTCGTGCCGTTCGGTACCCAGGCCGCGCTGCGCGCCGTGGACCAGGCGCGGTTGCTGCGGCTGATCTGCGGAACGCTTGCGGTCGGGCTGCGTCAGGCGGTGCACGTCGGTGCGCGTACCCCGACCGCACCGGCCTGCGGTGCGGTGCTGGAGCGGCTCGCGGAGATCGTGCCGGCGATCGACCCGGACCGGCCGCTCGACGCCGATGTCCGCCGCGCCGCCGACCTGCTCGACCTGCTGACCGAGCCACCACAATTACCGGCCTCGGCTGGCTGATTTTTCTCTGAGTTCGCCTTCGTACCGTCGCCTGGTGACCGCAGAGATGCTCGACTATCTGATCATCGGGGCGGGGCCGGCCGGACTTCAGCTCGGGGCGCTCCTCGAACGGGACGGCCTGCGGGACTACCTGGTACTGGAGTCAGCCGACATCCCCGGTGCCTTCTTCACCCGGTTTCCCCGACACCGTCAACTCATCTCGATCAACAAGCCGCACACCGGATCCGACGATCCGGAGCTGAACCTGCGGCTGGACTGGAACTCGCTGCTCAGCGACGACCCGGCGTTGCGGTTCACCCGCTACACCGAGCGCTACTTCCCGGACGCCGAGGTGATGGTCCGCTACCTGGCGGATTTCGCGGCGGCCACCGGGGTCCGGGTCCGCTACCGCAGCCGGGTGGTCCGGGTCGCCCGGTTCGCCGACGGTGGCTTCGCGGTCACCGACCAGGAGGGTACGACCCACCGGGCGCGTCGGGTCGTCGTGGCGACCGGTGTCTCGAAGCCGTACGTCGCGCCGATTCCCGGCATCGAACTGGTGGAGCGGTACGACGAGATGCCGGTCGATCCACGCGACTTCCTCGACCAGCGGGTGCTGATCATCGGCAAGGGCAACTCCGCTTTCGAGACCGCGGACAGCCTGATGGAGACCACCACCCTGGTCCACGTGGCCGGGCCGAGTCCGGTCCGGATGGCGTGGCGGACCCACTACGTCGGGCACCTGCGGGCGGTGAACAACAACTTCCTGGACACCTACCAGCTCAAGTCGGCAAATGCGATCCTGGACGGGCACGTGCGCGCCATCGAGCGGGACGGTGACGGCTACCGGGTGACCTTCGGCTTCTCCCGAGCCAACGAGGTCACCAAGGAGCTGCGCTACGACCGGGTGCTGGCCTGCACCGGTTTCCGCTTCGACGCGTCGATCTTCGCCGACGACTGCCGACCGACGCTGGTGATCAACGACCGCTTCCCGGCCCAGACCCCCGCCTTCGAGTCGGTCAACGTTCCGGGTCTGTTCTTCGCCGGCACGCTGACTCAGCAGCGCGACTTCAAGAAGTCGACGAACGGCTTCATCCACGGTTTCCGGTACGGCGTCCGGGCACTGCACCGCATCCTGGAACAGCGGTACCACGACAATCCGTGGCCGGCGGAGAAGCTCGACGCGACCGCCGAGGCGGCGGCCGACGCGATCATCGAGCGGGTCAACCGTTCCTCCGGCCTCTGGCAGCAGTTCGCGGTGCTCGCCGACGTGCTCACCGTGGCCGAATCGGGTGCCCGCTACCACGAGGAACTGCCCGTCGACTACATCGGGCAGGCCGGGCTGGCCACCGCCGATCATCCGGTGGAGCACGCCTTCGTCGTCACCCTTGAGTACGGCCCCGACCACGACCAGGTCGACCCTTTCGACATCTCGGTGAGCCGGATCGCCCAGGACGTGCCCGGCCAGGCCCACGACGCGGCGTACCTGCATCCGGTGGTGCGCCACCACCGCGGTGGTCAGCTGACGGCGGTGCACCACCTGGCGGAGAACCTGGAGAACCAGTGGGACAAGCCGCAGGTGCACCGGGCGCCGCTGGTCGCCTTCCTGCGCCGCTGCCTGACGAGCACTGTGGGCTGACGCGATGCCATCGGTGCCTGCGCAGGTGACCCCGTCGCGCACCGCAATGGCCGACCCGGGGCCCCTGCACCGTCTCGACGATCTGGAAGCCGAGGCGCGGCTTCGGCTCGATCCGGTGCATCGGGACTTCTTCGCCGGCGGTGCCGGGGACGAGCGGACGCTACGGGCCAACGAGACTGCCTTCGACGCGTACCGGATCCTGCCCCGGGTGCTGCGGGGCGGGGGTGAGCGCGACCTGCGGACCGAACTGCTCGGCGAGACCCTGCCCATGCCGGTGCTGGTCTCTCCGACCGCCTTTCACCGGCTGGCGCACCCGGAGGGGGAAGTGGCGACGGCCCGGGCGGTGGGGGCGGTCGGCACCGTACTGGTGGTGAGCATGGCCTCCACCACGCCGATCGAGGCGGTGGCCGAGGCGATCGAGCCGTCGGACCGGTCGGCGCGGCTGTGGTTCCAGCTCTATCCACAGCCGGATCTCGGCTTCACCGCCTCGGTGGTCAGCCGGGCGGAGGCGGCCGGCTGCCGCGCCCTGGTGGTCACTGTCGACTCGCCGGTCTTCGGCCGCCGCGACCGCGACCTGCGCAACG
Source organism: Micromonospora sediminimaris (assembly GCF_016863575.1). NCBI lineage: Bacteria > Bacillati > Actinomycetota > Actinomycetes > Micromonosporales > Micromonosporaceae > Micromonospora > Micromonospora sediminimaris. The sequence goes on along the minus strand of NZ_BOPD01000022.1, from coordinate 104,504 downwards.
GTTTCCTCGACCTGCCGCCCGGCTACTGTTGCGAGAACATGCGCGACCCGGAGACCGGCCGGGTCCGGGACATCGTCATGGACGCCACCCTCGACTGGGCCCGAATCGAGTGGCTGCGCGCGACGACGCGGCTGCCGATCGTGCTGAAGGGGATCCTGCACCCGGCCGACGCCCGCCTCGCGGTCGCGCACGGCGTGGACGCCGTGCTGGTCTCCAACCATGGCGGGCGGCAGCTCGACGGGGTGCCGGCGAGCATCGACGCCCTGCCGGCGGTCGTGGCGGCGGTCGGGGGTCGCATTCCCGTCCTGCTCGACGGCGGGATCCGCCGGGGGACCGACATCCTCACCGCGCTGGCGCTCGGGGCGGTCGCGGTCGGGGTCGGTCGACCGGTGCTCTGGGCGCTGGCGGCCCGGGGCGAGCGCGGCGTCAGTCAGTTGCTCGACCTGCTCCGCGCCGAGCTGGCCCGGGCCATGACGCTCGCCGGTGCGGTCCGTCCCGCCGATCTCACCCGCGAAATGATCCTCGACCGGGTGCCGGGATGACCTACCCGCTGGTGCTGCTGTGCTGCCTGGCCGGCCTGCTGGCGGTGGGTTGGCTGCTGCCGCGCCGGTTGCCACCGGCGGTGATCCGGCTCCGCGAGTGGATCTTCAGGCGGGTGAACGGCGCCGAGGGGATTCCGGTGCCCGGCCCCCGGATCGGTCCCGAGCACTTCACCCGGATCTACTCCCATCCGGCGGCCAGCGGGCGTAGCCGGGGCGCCGGCATCTCCGACCTCTTCTGGTACTGGCTGGCGCCGGGGCCGCAGATGCACCAGGAACACCTGGAGCCGGGCGAGCGCTACCGCACGGTGGCCCGGACGACCAGGCGGGTGGTCGCGGTGTCGCATCGACGTTCGACCGAGCTGGCCGGCGCGGCGACCCGACGGATCCTCGACGAGCTGCCGGCCGGCCGGACCCGCCACGTCCGGCTGCGGGACCTGATGATGCCGATCTGGGCGGAGGTCTACTACGAACTCGTCTTCGGCGCCGCGTGCCCGCCGGACGTCCGGGCGCTGATCGTGGCCAACGCCGACGACGTGGTCACCGCGCTCAAGTGCTGCGGGCTTCGGCACCTGGACCGGCGCGATCGGCTCACCCGCTATCTGCGAGCCCGGGTCGAGGCCGGTACGGCGCCGGTGACGCTGCCGGAGCCCTTCACCGCCGAGGAGACAGCGTGGTATCTCCAGGGCACCTTCTTCAACACCGCCGTGGTGCAGATGTCGGAGGCGATGGCGCACCTCCTGCTCGCCGTGGCGCAACACCCGACGGTGCAGCGGGAACTGGTCGCCACCCTCGACGACCCCGACGGCGACGCCGCCCTGGACCGGGTGATCGACGAGACGCTGCGGGTGCATCCGCTGTTCGGGGTGGCGCACCGGATCACGTCCGGCCCGATCGAGGTCGACGCCGGGCTGACCATCCCGACCGGCTCGGTGCTGCTCTTCAACTACCTGGCCTACCAGCGCAGCGGACCGGCGGCCGACGACACCTTCGAGCCGGAACGCTGGCTCACCCAGGACCGGGGCGACGTGCACTTCGTCCCGTTCGGTGTCACCGCCAACCGGGCCTGCCCGGCCCGCGGCGTCGCGCCGGTGATGATGCGCGCGGTGACCCGGGAGGTGCTGCGCCGGTACGCCCTGGTCTCCACCGTGCGGCACACCCGGTCGCTGCCGAACCGCGGACCCTGCTTCCTCGTCCCGACCGACGCTCGACCGCCGGCCCGGGCCCGACTTTCGGTGATGCGGTGGGGCGACCGCTGGTCCGACGTGGGGCGCAGCCTCGTCCAACTGGCGCTCGGCACCTGGATGGTGCTCGACGCCCGACGTCAGCGCCTCTGCGCGAGCTACTTCGAGCAGGTCCGGCGATGACCACGGATGGTCGATCGGGCTGGCGGCGATCGCCGATCGAGACAACATAGAGACATTGGTCACAATCGATGTCGAGGGATCGGTGTGGGATTCTCGACGTGTGCTACAGGTAAGCGGGGTATCACCAGACGTACACCGGCTGCTCCTGGTCGAGGACGACGCGGAACTCGCGGACATGCTCACCGAGGTACTTGCCGACGAGGGATACCAGGTCGACGTGGCTCGGGACGGACAACGGGGGTTGCACCTCGGGCTCACCCGACCCTACGACGTGATGGTGATCGATCGGCTGCTGCCGGCGCTCGACGGGCTCAACCTGCTGACCCGGCTGCGCTCGCGCGCGATCGGTGCCCGTGCGTTGCTGCTCACCGCGCTCGGCACGGTCGACGACCGGGTGGCCGGCCTGAACGCGGGCGCCGACGACTACCTGATCAAGCCGTTCGACCTGGACGAACTGAGTGCCAGGCTCCGGGCGCTCTGCAGACGTACCTCGGACGGCGCCGAGGCGCTGCCGATCGGCACCGGTCGGCTCGACCTCGGCCTGCGAGACGTGGTGCTGGCGGACGGCACCCGGGTGGCGCTCTCCGCCCGGGAGTTCGAACTGCTCCGCGTGCTCGCCGTACGCCCCCGAGCGGTGCACACCCGCGCCGAGCTGCGCCGCCGGGTCTTCGACGAGGCGGCGGCGACCTCCATCGTCGACACCTATGTGTACTACCTGCGACGCAAGCTCGGCCGGACGGCGGTCCGCACCGTGCACGGCCTCGGCTACCGGATCGGTGAGCTGTGACGCCGTGGCGGAGGCTGCGCCGGCCGGCGCCGGCCGGCCTCTCCTGGATGGCGGCCGAGCGCATCGTGGTGGCCAGGGCCCGTCGCCGGGTCGGCGTGCTGGTCGGGCTCGCGGTGACCGTCCTGGTCACGGCGGTCGGCGTGCTCGCCTACGGCATGCTGGTCCGTGACCAGGAGCGCCAGATCAAACGCGAACTCGCCTACACCGCCAGCCGTAGCGACCCGTCCGGTCCACCCGGCTGCACCTGGCTGTTCCTGCTCCGCGACGGTGAGATCAGCGGCGGTACGGTGCCGGCACCGCCCGGGTTCCCGCTGGCGACGGCGATGACCACCACGGCCAGCACCGGAGTCCCGGCGGAAACCACGATCACGCGCAACGGCACGGTCTACTTCGTCCTGACCGAGACCCGTGGCGAGGACGTCGTGCAGGCGATCTTCGACGCCCGGTACCAACTCGCCGACCGGCGTCACCTGCTCGTCGCGCTCGCCGTCGCGGAACTGCTCGGGCTGGTCGTCGCCGTCGCCAGCGGTTGCGTGGTGGGCCGGCTCGCCGTCGCGCCGCTGGCCGACTCCCTCGCCCGGCAGCGCCGATTCATCGCCGACGTCAGCCACGAACTGCGTACGCCCATCGCGCAGGTGCACACCCGGGCACAACTGCTGGCGCGGCGGGCCGGCGCCGCCGGCATCCCCGTCGAGTACCAGTCGGAGCTGAATCGCCTGACCGGCACCACCAGACGACTCGGCGAGGTCGTCAACGACCTGCTGCTCTCCGCCCGGCTGGCCGCCGCCCCGGGTGACCGGCCGGCCGCCGACCCGGTGGACCTGGCCACTCTCGCCGAGGCCGCCGTGCTCGCTGAGAACGACCGGGCCGGCGAACAGGGTGTGGCGCTCACCCTCAGCCGTCCGGACGTGCCGGTCCCGGTCGCCGGGGTGGAATCGGCGCTGCGGCGGGTGATCAGCGAACTGCTGACCAACGCCCTCACCCACACCCCGGCCGGCGGACGGATCGACGTGACGGTGCGCCTGCCCGCCCCCGACGTGGCGGAGTTGATCGTCGCCGACACCGGCAACGGCTTCGACCCGGCCGACCGCATCTTCGACCGGTTCTACAGCGGCGCGGGCCCGGAGAAGCGCCACACCGGGCTCGGCCTGGCACTGCTTCGGGAGGTGGTCACCGGGCACGGAGGCAGCATCGACGCCCGCAGCCATCCCGGTCGGGGCGCCCGGTTCGCCGTCCGGCTGCCGGTCGGGACGAGCCCGCGACCGGCTGCGTCGACGCTCGCGTCGGTCTCCGGCGACGCCTGACCGGGGAGGGCGTACGGGACGTGTGGAACGAGAGCTGACCGGCCGGTGTCAACGGGGGCGCGCAGCGGTCTCCGGGGTCTCGGCGATCTGCCGCGTCACGTGGCAGGCGACCTCGCGCAGGACGTCGATCTGACTCGCGGTGAGGCCGTCGATGACGTAGTGACGGACGGCGGCGACGTGTCCGGGAGCTGCGGCGACCACAAGATCCCACCCGTCCTCGGTGAGCGTGGCCACGGTGTAGCGGGGGCTCTCCGGGTCGGGTGCGCGGCGCAGCAGTCCCCGCTGTTCGAGCCGCTTCACGACGTTCGACAGTCGGGACAGCGAGCAGCTGATCTGGCTGGCCAGATCACTGAGCCGCAGGGTGCGTGCGGGTGCCATGGACAGGCCGCTGAGCACGAAGTAGTCGAACAGCGTGAGGTGGTTGTCGCGCAGGAGCTGGGCGTCGAGGGCGCTCGGCAGGTTGAACATGAGTTTGGCCAGGGCAAGCCAGGCGTCGCGCTCGTGGTCGGTCAACCACCGAGGTTCCTCAGCCATGCCGCAAGCGTACGTCCCGGCCCGACCTGCCCGAGTGGGGGACGTCCCAGCTCAGCCGGTTGACTCGGGGGCGTCGGTGTCGAGCAGGGGAGCGAGGGTCTCCCAGTTGGCGCGGGTGGCCTCCGCCGCACCTGCGACATCTCCGGCCTCGCACCGCGCGATGATCAGCTCGTGCTGAGCGACCGACTCTCGGCCGCTGAGAGAGGAGAAACGCAGTCGCTCCAGGCGACGCAGCACCGGGGTGAACTGTTCGAGCACGTCGCGTAGGGCCTGGTTGGCGCTGGCCTGGACGGCAACTGCGTGGAAGTCGTCGTCGGCGGCGATGGCCGCGTCCACGTCGTCATGCCGCAGCGCCTCGGCGAACCGGGCGTTGGCCGCGCGCATGACGTCGATCTCGTCGGCGGAGAGGTTGGGCAGCGCCTCGCGGACGGCCAGTTCGTGCATGGCGGCCGTGACCGACTGGGCGTTTCGGGCGGCGCGGACGTCCAGCGGGCTGACCATCGTGTATCGGCCGGGTCTGGTCTGCACCAGACCTGCCTGCTCCAGGCGGGCCAGGGCCTCCCGGACCGGGGTGCGGCTCACGCCGAGCCACTCGACCAGGTCGTTGTCGTTGAGGCGTTCACCGGGGGCCAGCGTGCCGCCGACGATGGCGTCGCGGATCGCCCGGTAGGCCTCGTCGCGGAGAAGTGACCTGGGAGCGAGTCCCGGCCCCCGTGGAACAGGCATGCAATATGTTGCACACCGGATGTGCCAGCTGTCAACCAGGCTCGCCTCGCGATGGATTGAGGACGTCGGCTCTTGCCCTTCTCCAATATTCGTTGGAATACTGTATTTAAGGTGTGGTTTGCCGACGTGGGCGGCCAGGCGAGGAGGATGTGATGGCTGAGGTGAATGTGGTTCCGCTGGTCGACGAGGGTCTGGGGAACACGGCGTATCTGCTGGATCTTGGTGATGGTCGGGCGCTGGCGGTGGACGCGAGCCGTGACCTGCGGACGCTGCGGGCGGTCGCCGAGCGTCGTGGCCTGCGGATCGCTTACGCCGCTGACACGCATCTGCACGCGGATTTCCTGTCCGGTGCCCGTGACCTGGCGGCCAGCGACGGTGCGCGGGTGCTGGCCTCGGCGGCGGGCCAGCGCGAGTTCGGACACGTCGCGCTGGCCGACGGGGACGAGGTGGACCTGGGTGGGTTGACCCTTCGGGTCCTGGCGACCCCGGGGCACACGCACGAGCACATCGCCTTCGAGGTGCTGGACGGCCCGTGGACCGTCGGGGTGTTCACCGGGGGATCGCTGCTGGTCGGAGCTGCCGCGCGTACCGACCTGGTGGCGCCGGAGCGCACCGAGGAACTGGCCCGGGCCCAGTACCGGTCGCTGCGCCGTCTCGCGACGCTTGGCGACGCGGTGGCGGTGTGGCCGACACATGGCGCGGGGTCGTTCTGCTCGGCACCGCCCAGCGCGGAACGGACCTCGACCATCGGGGCTCAGAGGGCGACGAACGCGCTGTTGCGCGCCGAGTCCGAGGACGCGTTCGTGACGGCGCTGCTGGGTTCGCTGGGCACGTTCCCGCCGTACTTCCTGCGACTGCCGGAGCTGAACCGTCTCGGGCCGGCGCTGGTCGGGAGCGCAGCCGTCCTGCCCGACCTGAGGGTCGAGGACGTTCGGCGCCTGCGCGAGGCCGACGCCGAGGTTGTCGACGTCCGGCCGGTTGCCGACTTCGCCGCCGGACACATCCCCGGCTCGCTGTCCATTCCGCTGCGCGGGGTGTTCGCCACGTGGCTGGGATGGCTCGTCGACCCCGACCGCCCCTTGGTCGTGGTTCGCAACGCCGACCAGGACCGGGACGAGGTGATCTGGCAGGCATTGAAGATCGGCTACGACCGGCTCGCTGGTGAGTTCACCGGGGGCATGGCCACCTGGACCGCGGCCGGTGGGCAGCTCAGGTCGATTCCGCTGGTCGACGGCGCGGCGCTGGCCGACGCCTCCATCCTGGACGTTCGGCAGATCAGCGAGTACACCACCGGTCATGTCCCGGGCGCCCGGCACATCGAACTCGGCGGCCTTGCCGCTCGTGCCGGGGCAGCGCCAGTCGGCCGCACCGTGTTGATGTGCGGCCACGGAGAACGGGCTATGACGGCCGCCAGCCTGCTCGCCCGGGCCGACCGCACCGATCTCGCCGTGCTCGCCGGCGGCCCGTCGGACTGGTCCACCGCGACTGGCGCGAAGCTGGAGGTGGGAGCATGAGTCTGCGCGCGACTCAACGCCCGATCGCCCTGGGCCTGCGGCAGAACGCAGCCCAGTTTTCCCTGCTCGTCGCGGTCAATGCCCTTGTCGGCGGGATGCTCGGCCAGGAGCGGACGGTGCTGCCGCTGCTGGCGGAGTCCGGGTTCGGTCAGCAGGCGTACACCGTCGCACTGACCTATATCCTGGCGTTCGGCCTGGCCAAGGCCGCGACGAACTACTTCGCCGGCACCTGGTCGGACCGCTACGGCCGCAAGCCGGTGCTGGTCGCGGGCTGGCTGATCGCCGTCCCGGTACCGCTGCTGCTGATCTGGGCACCGACCTGGGGGTGGGTCGTCGCCGCCAACGTGCTGCTCGGCGTCAGCCAGGGGCTCACCTGGTCCACCACAGTGATCATGAAGATCGACCTGGTCGGGCCGGCCCGGCGTGGGTTCGCGATGGGGTTCAACGAGGCCGCCGGCTACCTGGCCGTCGCCGCGACCGCGCTCGCTACCGGGTACCTAGCCGAGGCGTACGGGCTGCGCCCGGCACCGTTCCTGCTCGGGATCGCGTACGCGGCGCTCGGGCTGGGTCTGTCGACGCTCCTGGTGCGGGAAACCCGCGGGCACGCCCGCCTGGAGGCAGCGAACCACGTAGCCCGTGCCGACGGCCGCCACGATCACCTGCATCCGGAGCTGAGCAACCGGCAGGTGTTCACCCAGACCAGCTTCCGCGAGCCCGCGCTGTCGTCGGCCAGCCAGGCCGGTCTGGTGAACAACCTCAACGACGGTCTCGCGTGGGGGCTGTTTCCCGTGCTGTTCGCCGCCGCAGGTCTGTCCGTCGGACGCATCGGCATCCTGGCGGCGCTCTACCCGGCGGTCTGGGGCCTCGGGCAACTGTTCACCGGCGCGCTGTCGGACCGGTGGGGGCGCAAGTGGTTGATCGCTGCCGGCATGTGGGCCCAGGCCCTCGGCCTGGCGCTGATCGCCCTCGCCGACGCCTTCACCTGGTGGGCGGTCGCGGCGGTCCTGCTCGGCGCCGGCACCGCGATGGTCTACCCGACGCTGCTGGCGTCCATCGGTGACGTCGCCCACCCGGCGTGGCGGGCCCGCTCCGTCGGCGTCTACCGGCTCTGGCGCGACGGCGGCTTCGCGGTAGGCGCCCTGCTCGCCGGTGTCGTCGCCGACGCCTTCGGAATCCGGGCGGCGATTTGGACCGTCGCCGCCCTCACCGCCGCGTCCGGGCTGGTCGTCGCCGCCAGAATGTACGAGACCCACCGACGCCGGATCCCGGCCTCGTCAGCACCCCAGGGAGGCACCAATGGGTGACCGAGCCGCCAAGGACGCGCTGTTCGCCGAGTTCGCCGCCGTCGGCAAAGCCCTCGGCAGCCCGAAGCGCCTGGAACTGCTCGACCTGCTCGCCCAGGGCCCGCGCAGCGTCGAGGACCTCGCCAACGCCGCCGACCTCGGGCTGTCCACCTGCTCGGCGCACCTGCAACGTCTCCTCGCAGCCGGGCTCGTCGCCACCCGCCGCGACGGCACCCGGATCTGGTACTCCCTGGCCGGCGACGACGTCGCCGCCCTGTTCGCGAACCTCCGCAGCGTGGCGCAGCGGCACCGACCGCACACCGAGCAGGCCCGCCGCGCCTACCTTGGTCCCGACGACACCGAACAAATCGATCTGGCCGAGCTGCTCCGCCGGGCCGAAGCCGGCGACGTCGTCGTCCTCGACGTGCGACCGGCACCGGAGTACGCCGCCGGGCATCTGCCCGGCGCGGTATCCATACCACTTGACGAACTCGAGGACAGGCTCGCCGAACTGCCCGAAGACCGGGAGGTCATCGCCTACTGTCGCGGTGCCTACTGCGCCCTCGCTCACGACGCGGTCCGGCTCCTCAGCGCCCACGGCCGGCAGGCACGGTGCGCCACCGACGGCATCCTGGAATGGCGAGTGGCCGGCCTGCCCGTCCAGTTCAGGGCCGCCTGAGCGCGAACTCGACGACCAGGACGTACATCGGATCCTCCCCTTCTCGAAGGAGTGGTCACAGGGCCAGCAAACCCCGGTCGGTGAACTGGGCGCGGACCCGGTCGAGCAGTTCGGGCGTGGGTGGCTCGGTGTCGGCACAGGCAAACGGCAGCCCCAACTCGCGGTACTTGTGCGCGCCGAGCCGGTGGAACGGCAGCACCTCCACCCGCTGCACGGTGGGCAGCGTGGCGACGAAGTCGGCGACGCCGGCCACGTTGGCCGGGTCGTCGGTGAGGCCGGGCACCAGGACGAAGCGGATCCAGATCGGGGTGCCCCGCTCGGCGAGGCGGCGGGCGAAGCGCAGCGTCGGCGCGACCGTACCGGTCCGGGTGACCCGGCGGTAGGTCGCCGGATCCCAGCTCTTGATGTCCAACAGCACCAGGTCGGTCGCGTCGAGCAACTCCGGGGTGGCGCGGTCGCCCAGGAAACCGCTGGTGTCCAGGGCGGTGTGCAGACCCAGCTCCCTGCACCGGCGCAGCACGGCCGCGGTGAACCGCGCCTGTTGCAGTGGCTCACCGCCGCTGAGCGTGACGCCACCACCGGCCACCTTGATGAAACGTTCGTACCGCCGGATCTCGGTGACCAGGTCGTCGACGGTCATGGCCCGTCCGCTGCGCTGGTACCAGGTGTCGGGGCTGTGGCAGAAGCGGCAGCGCAAGGGGCAGCCGGCGAGGAATGCGACGAAGCGGGTACCGGGCCCGTCCACTCCGGTCGAGATGTCGAAGGAGTGGACGGACCCGACCACCGCACCCGCGGGCACGAGGTGCGGGCGCGACGGCCAGACCTGCGGCGTCATCACAGCCGGCCGTGGAAGGTGCGGGAGATGACGTCGCGCTGCTGCTCGCGGGTCAACCGGACGAAGTTCACCGCGTACCCGGAGACCCGGATGGTGAGCTGCGGGTACCGCTCCGGGTGCGCCATGGCGTCTTCGAGGGTGGCCCGGTCGAGGACGTTGACGTTGAGGTGGAAGCCGCCCGCGTCGGCGTAACCGTCGAGCACTCCCACGAGATTGTCGACCTGCTCGTCGCGGGTGCGGCCGAGCCCGTCCGGGGTGACAGTGGTGGTGAGCGAGATGCCGTCGCGGGCGCTGGCGTAGGGCAGCTTCGCCACTGACAGCGCCGCCGCGACGAGGCCGTGCGTGTCCCGGCCGTTCATCGGGTTCGCGCCGGGCGCGAACGGCTCGCCGGCTCGACGACCGTCCGGGGTGTTGCCGGTGTGTTTGCCGTAGACCACGTTCGAGGTGATGGTGAGCACCGACAGGCTCGGCTCGGCACCCCGGTACGTCGGCTGCGCCCGTACCTTGTCCATGAAGCGCTGCACCAGGTCGACGGCGATGGCGTCGGCCCGGTCGTCGTTGTTGCCGAACGCCGGATAGTCGCCGTCGACGGTGTAGTCGGTGACCAGGCCGGTGTCGTCGCGCAGCACCTTGACCTGGGCGTGCCGGATCGCCGACAGGCTGTCCACGGCGACGGAGAGCCCGGCGATGCCGGTGGCGAGGAAGCGGTGCACCGGGTGGTCGTGCAGCGCCATCTCCAGCCGCTCGTAGGCGTACTTGTCGTGCATGTAGTGGATGACGTTGAGCGCGCGTACGTAGGTGCGGGCGAGCCAGTCGAGGGTCCGGTCGAACGCGGCCAGGACGGTGTCGTAGTCCAGCACGTCGTCGGTGACGGGCGGCGTGGCGGGCGCGACCTGCTCGCCGCTGATCTCGTCCCGACCGCCGTTGATCGCGTAGAGCAGGGCCTTGGCGAGATTGGCGCGGGCGCCGAAGTACTGCATGTCCTTGCCGACGCGCATCGCCGACACGCAGCAGGCGATCGCGGTGTCGTCGGAGTACACCGGCCGGATCAGGTCGTCGTTCTCGTACTGGATGGCGCTGGTGTCCAGCGACACCTGCGCGCAGAAGCGTTTGAAACCGGTGGGCAGGTCGGCCGACCAGAGGACGGTCAGGTTCGGCTCGGGTGCCGGACCGAGGTTGTACAGCGTCTGCAGGTACCGGAAGCTGGTGCGGGTCACCAGCGGCCTACCGTCCGTGCCGACCCCACCGATGGCCTCGGTGACCCAGGTGGGGTCGCCGGAGAACAGCTCGTCGTACTCGGGCGTACGCAGGAAGCGGATGATCCGCAGCTTGATCACGAAGTCGTCGATCAGCTCCTGGGCGGCGGACTCGGTGAGCCGGCCCTCGGCGAGGTCGCGGTCCAGGTACACGTCGATGAAGGTCGACGTGCGACCCAGCGACATGGCGGCGCCGTTCTGTTCCTTGGTGGCGGCCAGGTAGGCGAAGTAGAGCCACTGGACCGCCTCGCGGCCGGTGGCGGCGGGTGCGCTGATGTCGCAGCCGTAACCGGCGGCCATCTCCTTGAGTTCGCCGAGGGCGCGGATCTGCTCGGCCAGCTCCTCACGGTCGCGGATGACGTCCTCGGAGCAGGGACGGTCGTCGAGGGACGCCTTGATCGCCTGGCGTTCGGCGACGAGGCGGTCGACGCCGTAGAGCGCGACCCGCCGGTAGTCGCCGATGATCCGGCCGCGACCGTAGGCGTCGGGCAGTCCGGTGACGATGTGCGAGCGCCGCGCCGCCAGCACGTCGGCGGGGTAGGCGTCGAAGACCCCGGCGTTGTGGGTCTTGCGGTACGCGGTGAAGACGCGGCGCACCTGCGGGTCCAGCTCGAAGCCGTACGCGGCGAGCCCGTTCTCCACCATCCGGAGCCCACCGTTGGGCATGATCGCCCGGCGCAGCGGCGCGTCGGTCTGCAGCCCGACGATCAGCTCGTGATCCCGGTCGATCCAGCCGGGCGCGTGCGAGGTGATCGTGGCGGGGGTGTGCGGGTCCACGTCGTAGATCCCGCGCTCCCGTTCGGCGATGAACAGGTCACGCAGTCGGTCCCACAGTTGTGTGGTGCGAGCGGTCGGGCCGGCGAGGAACCGGGCGTCCCCGTGGTACGGGGTGACGTTGTCGCGGACGAACGCGGCGACGTCGACGGTGTCGCGCCAGGCGTCGCCGTGGAAGCCGCGCCACGGGTCGGGCCGCGCCGTCGGGCGCTGCTCGGACCGGGCCGCCGGGCTGTGCTGCTGGGCCATGTCTCCTCCTGGAAGCTCTCTTCGAGCCTCTCGCGGGGGTGGCCGGGCGGTCAGGGGCGAAAGGCCCGGGCGGTCCGGGCCGCTGGACACCGGCGTGGGCCCCGGTGCGGCGGCGACGATCAGGGTGTGACCGGACGACGTGACCGGCATCGACGATCGGAGTGATCCGCATGACCGCCGCCACCGCGACGAGCCTCCTGCCAACCTCGGCCCCGCCGCCGCAGCGCGGGGCGGCCAGCACGCCCGGGACCGCCATCGACACCTTGGTCGGCAATGGACTCAAGGCGCTTGACGACTACGCCGCGTTCGACCAGGAGCGCGTCGACCGGATCGTGGCGAAGGCCTCTGTGGCGGCGCTGAGCCGGCACGCCGAGCTGGCTCGGATGGCGGTGACCGAGACCGGCCGGGGCGTTTTCGAGGACAAGGCGGTCAAGAACATCTTCGCGTGTGAGCACGTCACCAATCACATGGCGGCCCTGAAGACGGTCGGGGTCATCTCCCGTGACGAGATCAACGGCATCGTCGAGATCGCCGAGCCGGTCGGCGTGGTCTGCGCCGTCACTCCGGTCACCAATCCCACGTCGACGACCATCTTCAAGGCGCTGCTCGGGCTGAAGACCCGCAACCCGATGATCTTCGCCTTTCATCCGGCCGCCCAGCGGTGCAGTGTCGAGGCGGCCCGGGTGGTCCGGGACGCCGCCGTCGCGGCGGGCGCACCCGAGCACTGCATCCAGTGGATCGAGCAGCCTTCCGTGGAGGCCACCGGCGCGCTGATGAAGCACCCCGGGGTCGCCACGATCCTGGCCACCGGTGGCAACGGGATGGTGCGGGCGGCGTACTCGTCCGGAAAGCCGGCCCTTGGCGTGGGTGCCGGCAACGTGCCGGCGTACGTCCATCGCGGTGCGAAGCTGCGCCGGGCGGTGCATGACATCGTGCTTTCGAAGTCGTTCGACAACGGCATGATCTGCGCCTCCGAGCAGGCGGTGATCATCGATGCCGAGGTGTATCCGGCGGTGATGGCCGAGTTCCAGCGACTGCACGCCTATGTTGCCGCTCCCGACGAGAAGCGCCGGATCGAGGAGCTGATCTTCGGGGCCGCCGCCGGTGGCACCGATTGCGCGGGTGCGCGGCTCAACCCGGAGGTCGTCGGCCAGAGCGCGGTGTGGATCGCCGAGCGCGCCGGCCTGACGGTGCCGGCCGACACGTCGGTGATCCTGGTGGAGGTGGACCGGGTCGGCCCGGCCGAACCACTCACCCGGGAGAAGCTCTGCCCCGTCCTGGCGGTGCTGCGCGCCGAGTCCACCGAGGACGGCATCCGGCACGCCGAGCAGATGGTCGAGCTGAACGGCCTCGGGCACAGCGCGGTCATCCACACCGAGGACGCGCACCTCGTGGAGGAGTACGGGCGGCGGGTCAAGGCGGTGCGCATCATCTGGAACGCTCCCGCGTCGCAGGGCGGCATCGGCGACATGTACAACGCGTTCCTGCCGTCGTTGACGCTGGGCTGCGGCAGCTACGGACGAAACTCGGTGTCGAACAACGTCACCGCGGTCGACCTGCTCAACGTCAAGCGGATCGGCCGTCGGACCAACAACCTGCAGTGGTTCAAGGTTCCACCGAAGATCTACTTCGAGCCGAACGCGATCCGCTACCTGGCCGACCTGCCCGACGTGCACCGGGTCACGGTGGTCACCGACCACACCATGACCCGGCTGGGGTACGTCGACCGACTGATCACCGTCCTGCAGCGGCGGCCCGAGCGGGTGGCGTTGCAGATCATCGACGATGTCGAACCGGAGCCGAGCGTCGGCACGGTCGACCGGGGCGCGGAGCTGATGCGGTCCTTCCGACCCGACACGATCGTCGCGTTGGGCGGCGGCTCGGCGATGGACGCCGCCAAGGTGATGTGGCTGCGCTACGAGCACCCGGAGGTGGTCTTCGCCGACATGCGGGAGAAGTTCTTCGACATCCGCAAACGGGCCTTCAAGTTCCCGACGCTGGGGGAGCGGGCCCGCCTGGTCTGCATCCCCACCACCTCCGGCACGGGCGCCGAGGTGACGCCGTTCGCGGTCATCACCGACACCGCCACCGGCAAGAAGTTTCCCCTCGCCGACTACGCCCTGACGCCGAGCGTGGCCATCGTCGACCCGGTGCTCGCCGCCGACCTGCCGCCCACCATCACGGCGGACAGCGGCTTCGACGCGCTGACCCACGCGACCGAGTCGTACGTCTCCGTCTACGCCAACGACTTCACCGACGGTCTCGCGTTGCAGGCCATCAAGCTGATCTTCACCTACCTGGAGCGCGCGGTGCGCAACGGCGCGGCCGACGCCGAGGCCCGGGAGAAGATGCACAACGCGGGAACCATCGCCGGCATGGCCTTCGGCAGCGCCTTCCTGGGCATCGTGCACGCCATGTCGCACACCCTGGGTGCCACCTTCCACGTGGCGCACGGACGCACCAACGCGATCCTGATGCCGCACGTCATCCGCTACAACGGCACCACACCGACCAAGCTGACCGGATGGCCCAGGTACGAGGACTACCGGGCGCCGGAGCGGTTCCAGGACATCGCCCGGATGCTGGGCCTGCCGGCGGCCACCGCGCAGGAGGGGGTCGAGTCGTACGCCGCCGCGGTGGAGCGGCTGCGCGACGCCGTCGGCATCGAGCCGTCCTTCCAGGCTGTCGGTGTCGACGAGGAGGCTTTCCTCGCCGCGTTGCCGCAACAGGCACTCAACGCGTACGAGGACCAGTGCGCTCCGGCCAACCCGAGGATGCCCATGCTCGACGACATGCAGGAGCTGATGCGAGCCGCGTACCACGGCACGTGACCACGGCGCCGGTCGCGGCGGGTGGGTTCGCGGTGGTGACCGAGGAGACCCCGGCTAGCCATCGCAAATGACAACCGTTATCGTCTGGTGGTCGGGGATCCCCTGAACATCGGGAGTGCGCGGTGGGACATGTGCTGGTGGTCGAGAGCTGGGTCGGTGCGATGAGCACCCTGCTGCCCCGGGCGATCCGGGAAGCCGGACATCGGTTCACCTTCCTGACCAGGAACCTGCACCACTACCTGGGCCGGGGCAGCGGCGACGGGGTGCACCCGCTGCTCACCGCGGACAATGTGATCACCGCCGAGACCAACGACCCGGACCTGCTGCTGCCCCAGGTCCAGCGGCTGCACGAGGTACTGCGCTTCGACGGTGTCGTCACCTCCTGCGACTACTACCTCGGCACCGTCGCCCGGCTGGCCGCACACCTGGGTCTGCCGGGTGCCCGGCCGCAAGCCGTCGAGTACGCCTGCCGCAAGGACCTGGCGCGGCAACGGATGCAGGCGGCCGGCCTGCCCGGCCCGGGTTTCGCGATCACCGAGGACTGGCCGGGTGCCGAGGCCGCCGCGCGTACGCTGGGCTTCCCGCTGGTGATCAAGCCGGTCGACCTGTGCGCCGGAATGTTCGTCCGGCTGGTGGCCGACCGGACCGAACTGCGCGAGGCCTTCGACGCCCTCGACGCGTTCCCGGTCAACGCCCGTGGCCAGCAGCGCGCACCACAGGTGCTGCTGGAAGAGGTGCTGGTCGGGCCGGAGGTCAGCGTCGAGACCGTCACCATCGACGGCACGACGACGGTGCTCGGCGTGACGGACAAGAGCCTGGCCGGCGAGCCGTGGTTCGTCGAGACGGGGCACATGTTCCCCGCCGCCCTCGACGCCGCGACGGTCACCGCGGTGGGCGACACGGCGGTCGCCGCCCTCGCCGCGGTCGGGTTCGACCGAGGAGTGGCGCACACCGAGCTGCGGCTGACGGCCGCCGGGCCGCGGGTGGTGGAGATCAACCCACGCCCGGCGGGCAACCAGATCACCGAGTTGGTGCGGCGGGCGACCGGGGTGGATCTGCCCATGGTGTACGCGCAGCTCGCCCTCGGTGAACAACCGGACGTCACAGTGACCGACACGGGCGTGCGCAGCGCGGCCATCTCGTTTCTGTTGCCGCCCCGCGCCGGGACCGTCGCCGGGATCGACGGCTCGGCCACGGTGGCCGCAGCGCCCGACGTCGTCGACTGGGCGGTGAAACCCGTTGGGCACCGCACCGGCGACGCGGTGAGCAACAACACCTACCTCGGCCATGTCATGACTGTGGACACCACCGGCCTCGGCGCCCGCGCTCGCGCCGAGGAACTCATCGCCGGCCTGCGTGTGCGGTACGCCGACGAGCTGGCCGGGGCGCTGGCGTGACGACACCGACGCCGGTGGAGACCGGTGAGCCGTTCATGTCGGTGACGGACCTGATCGACGCCGTCAACGCGGCCCGATTCGGTCCCGATCCGGCCACCGAGCAGGTCAGCGTCGCGTTCACCACCCGGCAGGGTGCCCGGCACGCCGGACGCGGCCGCAGCTACCGCAACCACGTACTGAGTCTGCGGGTGGGCGCCACCGTCGGTTCCTGCTCGACGGAGCCGGCTGAACTGACCGACGACGTCGCGTACGACTGCGTGGGTCGCAGCGTCGCGGAACTGCTCACCCACCCGGTGCCGGCGATCCGCGTCGCGGCCCTGGACGCCTACCTCGCCGCGGCCCGTCCGCACGCGCACGCTGCCGACGACGCGGTCACCATCCCCGCCGGCACCTCGCTGGCCAAGTCGACCGCCAGAGCCGCCGCGGTGGTGGACCTGCTGCCGGTGGCCCGGGGGCAGCAGGTCCTGGTGGTCGGCGTGGTCAACTCCCTGCTCGGCCAACTGCGCCGCCGCGGCATCGGCTACCTGCCCTGCGATCTGGCGGGCGGCAGCACCGAGTGGGACGAGCCGTGTCTGCCGGACGCCGACGCGCTGCTGGAACGCTGTGACGCTCTGCTGGTGTCCGGAATGACGCTGGGCAACGGCACCTTCGAGCCACTGCTGCGGCATGCCCGGGCCACCGGCAAACCGATGGTGGCCTTCGCGCAGACCGGCAGCGCCGTCCTGCCGTGCTTCCTCGGCGCCGGGCTCAGCGCCGTGTCCGCCGAACCGTACCCGTTCTTCTGGCTCGACGGCGGGCCGACGACGGTCTACCGCTACCGCGCCGCCGCCGGGTCGCCATGCTGACCGGCGCCGCGCCGGGAACGTGCGCACCACACCTGCTGGACCTGCTGGGGCGCTCCCCGGTGGCGTACGTCGACACCCCGCTGCCGCACCCGCACGGCGGCTTCCACGCCAAGGTGGAGTATCTGAACCCCGGCGGCATGAAAGCACGCGCCGCCGTGGCCATGCTCCAGGCCGCCCGGCAGCGCGGTGACCTTCGACCGGGAGCCACGGTGGTGGAGTCCACAAGCGGCACCCTCGGGATCGGGCTGGCGTTCGCCGGGCAGGCCCTGGGCCACCCGGTCATCCTCGTGGTGGACCGCGACATCGAACGACCGATGCGGGCGCTGCTGACCGCCTACGGGACGGTGGTCGAGGTGGTCGAGCAGCCGCACCCGGTCGGCGGTTGGCAGCAGGCCCGCCTGGACCGACTGCACGAGATCCTGGCGCGCATCCCGGACGCCTACTGGCCTGATCAGTACCACAACCCGGACAACGCCGCCGGTTACCGCACTCTCGCCGCCGAGCTGACCGGGCAGGTCGAGGCCGTCGACGTGCTGGTGTGCAGCGTCGGCACCGGCGGGCACAGCGCCGGCCTGGCCCGGGCGTTGCGGCGGCACTGGCCCCGGATGCGGCTCGTCGGCGTCGACACCGTCGGCTCGACGATCTTCGGTCAGCCCGCGCGGCCACGGCTGATGCGCGGTCTGGGCAGCAGCATCTTCCCCCGCAATGTCGACTACACCGCCTTCGACGAGGTGCACTGGATCGGCCCGGTGGAGGCGGTGGACACCTGCCGCCGGCTGGCACGCTCGGCGTTCGTCACCGGCGGTTGGAGCACCGGCGCCGTGGCCCGGGTCGCCGCGTGGATCAGCCGCATGCAGCCCGGCGCGCGGGTGGTCACGATCTTCCCGGACGGTCCGCACCGCTACCTCGACTCGATCTTCGACGACGCGTTCTGCGCCGCCCACGGGCTGTTCGCCCCCGCACCGGGCCACCCGATCGAGATTCCGTACCCGGACGCCGTCGAGGTCACCCGGTGGAGTCGCTGCCGGACCGTCCGCGACCCGCTGCGCCGCCTGGCGGTGCCGGCATGAGGCTCGGCTGGCGCAGCTACCCGCTGCGGCTCCGCGAGCCGCTGCGGATCTCCCGCTCGACGATGCCGGGCCGCGACGCCGTGCAGGTCGAGCTGTCCCACGACGGCTTCACCGGCCACGGCGAGGTCGTCACGAGCGTCTACTACAGCCTCGACCTGGCCGCCATCCTCGACCTGCTCGCCGGGCTCAGGGACCGGGTGCGCGGCTACGGCGAACCCGAGACGCTGGTGGCGGACCTGCCCGCGCTCGCCGCTGAGCTGCCCGCCGGGGTGCTGGCGGCCCTGGACGCCGCCGTCCACGATCTGGTGGGCCGGAGCGCCGGGATGCCGGTGCATCGGTGGCTCGGCCGGCCGGATTTCGCCCCGGTGCCCACGGCTCACACCATCGGCCTGGTCGCCCCCGGGGACGCGGCCACCACCGCTCGGGCGCTCGGGCGGCGCGGCTTCCAGTTCGTCAAGGTCAAGTGCGGCGACGCCGCTGACCTGGCCCGCATCGCCGCCGTACGCGTTGCCGCGCCGCAGGCCCGGCTCCTGCTCGACCCGAACGGCGCCTGGACAGCCGAGCAGACCGTGCGGCTGCTCGACACGATGCGCCCGTACCGCATCGACGCCGTCGAGCAACCCATCGCGCCCGGAACACCGCAGCTGCTCGCCTGGATCAGCGCGCGCACCGAGGTGCCGGTCATCGCCGACGAGGACGCCGCCACGGTGGCGCACCTCGACGCGCTCGCGGGCACGGTCGCCGGCATCAACATCAAACTCGCGAAGTGTGGCGGCATCCACGCCGCACAGCAGATCGCGGCCACCGCCCGCGCGTACGGCATGGATCTGATGCTGGGCTGCCTGGTGGCCAGCTCGCTGGGGATCGCACCAGCGGTGCACCTCACCGGCGACGCCCGCTGGATCGACCTGGACGGGCATCTGCTGCTCGCCGACGATCCGTGGACCGGTATCGGCGGCCACGACGGTGTCCTGCGGCTGACCGACGAACCCGGTCTCGGCGTGCGGGCGGCCCGATGAACACGTGGGCCACACTGCGCAGCTTTCCGCTGCCGATCCGACTGCTGGTGGTCAACCAACTCGGCGTCAACATCGGCTTCTACCTGCTGCTGCCCTACCTCGCCGGCTATCTGGCCGACGACGTCGGCCTGTCCGCCGCCGTGATCGGCGTCGTGCTCGGCGTGCGGAACCTCAGCCAGCAGGGCCTGTTCCTGCTGGGCGGCTCGGCCGCCGACCGGCTCGGTGCCCGCGGCGTCATCATCGCCGGCTGCGCCCTGCGCGCCGTCGGCTTCGGACTGTTCGCCCTCAGCACCTCGTTGCCGCTGCTGCTTGCCGCGTCGATCCTGTCCGGGTTGGCCGGGGCGCTGTTCAACCCGGCGGTGCGCACCTATGTGGCGCAGGCCGCCGCCGACCGGCGCGCCGAGGCGTTCGCGTTGTTCAACGTGTTCGCCAGCGCGGGCGCGCTACTCGGCCCACTGCTGGGCTCGGCACTGCTGCTTGTCGACTTCCGGGTCGCCGCGTTGACCGCCGCGGCGGTGTTCGCCGCGCTCACCGTGGCGCAGGCGGTCTGGCTGCCCGCCCAACCGGTGACGTCCAGCGCGGCCACCGTCTGGCAGGACTGGCGCACCGGCATCGCCGACCGCCGGTTCCTGGCCTTCAGTGTGGCGCTGGCCGGCATGTTCGCATTGCAGACCCAGCTGTATCTGATCCTGCCGGTGCAGGCGGAACACGTCACCGGGCAGCCGGTCGCGGTCGCGGTGCTGTTCGTCGTCTCCACCGTCGTGACGCTCACCCTGCAACTGCCCCTGACCGGCTGGCTACATCGCCGGGTCAGCCGCGGTACGAGCATCACCGCAGGCATGGCCGTGATGGGAGCCGGTTTCCTGCTGCCGCTGCTGCGGGTGGAGTCGGCGCCTCCGGCGCTGCGGCTGCTGCCCGTACTGGCCGCTGCCGTTCTGCTCACCGTCGGGGTGATGATCACCCAGCCGTTCGTTCTGGAGCTGATCCCCACCTTCGCCGGGCCGGGACTGACCGGCACCTATTTCGGCCTGTTCTACCTGGTGTCCGGGATTCTCGCCGCCGGCTGCACCACCGCCGTCGGCGCGGCGGTGGGCGGCTCCGGAGGCGCCGGTGTGCCCGCGGCGGCGTGGCTGCTCACCGCCGGTGTCGGGCTGGCATCGGCAGGCGCGGTGTGGCTGCTGCGCCGTGGCGGCCTGCTCACCCCGGCACCGGCGACACCGGCGGCGGCGTCGGCGGGCGTGTCATGAGCGGAGAGAACCTGCTCACCGACAACCCGGAGCTGTACGAACAACAGTTTCCCGACCCGGGCCACATCGCCGCCCGGTTCGTCCACGACCTCGTACGCCGATTCGCCGACCGCGCCGTCGCCGCGCCCCGGCTGCTCGACGTCGGTTGTGGCACCGGTCGCGACGCCGGGCACCTCGCCACCCTCGGTTACACCGCCACCGGGTTGGACATTTCGGTGCCGATGTTGACCTACGCGCAGCGCCGCCATCCCGGAGTCCGGTTCGTGCACGCCGACCTGCGCACCTTCGACCTGACCGGCCACTTCGACGTGATCACCTGCCTGGACAGCGCGTTGCTGTACTGCCACCACAACGCCGACCTGACCGCGTTCCTGCAGCGCTGCCGCCGGCACCTGCGGCCCGGTGGGCTGCTGGTGGCGGAAATGCGCAACGGCGCCTTCTTCCTCGGCAGCACCGAACTCCTCGACGGTGCCCGCACCCGCAGCGTGACCTGGCGCGACGTCACGTACACCTCCGCTACGCGGCTGTGGATCGACCACCGCGAGCAACTGCTGCGCCGTGAACGCGTCTGGACCTGGCCGAACTGCCCGCAACCGCTGGTACAGACCTCGGCGTGGCGGCTGCTGTTCCCCGCCGAACTGCGGCACCTGCTCGACACCGCCGGGTTCGACGTGGTGGCCCTGTTCGACACCCCCGGGCCACGGACCGACCCGCCCTGGCATCCGGCGGCCGCGCTGTCTGACGCCCTGTCCGGCGACCGTCTGCACCTGGTCGCCCGCCGCCGCAACGAGGCGGCGTAACTCGCACCTGCGTATCGAAAGGACATCCCCATGATTCACCCTCCCGTCACCGCGCCGCGAGTATCTCGCCGTGGCCTGCTCGGCGGCGCCGCCGCCGTCTCCGCCGCCCTGCTCACCGGCTGTGGCCCGGGTCAGGACCCGGCCACCACCTCGTCCGGGCAGCCCCAGCGCGGCGGCCGGCTGCGGGTGGCGTTCGCCGGCGGTGGTGTCAACGAGACGTTGGACCCGCACCTGGCGAACCTGTTCAACGAGGCATCACGCGCCAAGGCGATGTTCGACAAGCTCGCCGACTACGGCCCGGACGTCTCCATCCAGCCCCGCCTCGCCGAACGCTGGGAGCCCAGCGGCGACCTCACCCGCTGGCGGATCACCCTGCGCCAGGCCACCTTCCACGACGGCAGGCCGGTCCGCTCCGCCGACGTGCTCTACAGCTACACCAGGATCACCGACCCGAAGCGGGCGTTCCGCGCCAAGGCCAGCCTCGGCCTGCTCGACCTGCCCAACAGCCGGGCCGTCGACGACCGCACCCTGGAGTTTGCCCTCAAGCAGCCCTTCGCGGAGTTCCCCAACGCCCTGGCCGCGTTCGGCGCGTACATCGTCCCCGAGGGCGCCGACAGCTTCGAGCGGCCCGTCGGTTCCGGGCCGTTCACCTTCGACTCCTGGCAACCCGGCCGGTCGCTGCTGCTCAAGCGGTACGACGGCTACTGGGAGGGCGCCGCGCACCTCGACGAGCTGGAGTATCTGATCAGCAACGAGGAGTCGGCCCGAGTCAACGCCCTGCTCGCCGGCCAGGTCGACTACGCGCACGACATCACCCCCACCACCGCCCGTACCCACTCCGACGGCGGCCGGATGACCGTCACCCGGATGCCGAACAGCACCATGCAGTCGTTCGCCATGAAGGTCGACCGGCCACCGTTCGACAACCGCGACCTGCGCGAAGCCATGTTCCTGCTCACCGACCGCCAACAGTTGGTCGACACTGTCCTGGCCGGTTCCGGCCAGGTCGGCAACGACCTGTTCGGCAAGGGCTACCAGTACTACGCCGACGACATCGCCCAGCGCACCCGCGACCTCGACCGGTCCCGGTTCCTCATCGACAAGGCCGGCGCCAAGGGGCTGCGGATCCCGCTCGACACCGCGTCGGTGGCCAGCGGTTTCGTCGAGGCCGCCAGCGTCTTCGCCGAACAGGCCAAGCAGGCCGGGCTCGTCATCGAAACGGCGATGGGCAACAAGGACACCTACTGGAAGGACATCCTCAACTCCGGTGTGCTGGCCTCGTACCGCTCCGGTGCCATGCCGATCGAAACGCACATCTCGCAGCGGCTGCTGACCAACTCCACCACCAACGCCACCAGATGGGCCCGCCCCGAGTTCGACGCCCTTTACGCCAAGGCCATCTCCAGCGCCGATGAGGCGACCCGCCGGCAGGCGTACGGTGACATGCAGCGCACCCTGCACGCCGAGGGCGGATTCCTGATCTGGGGTTTCGCGGACTTCCTCGTCGCCACCGCGCCTCGCGTCGGCGGGGTCTCCTCCGACGCCCCGGCCAACACCCTCGACTGGGCCCGTTTCGACAAGGTCTGGCTGGGGTGAGTCTGCCCCGCTACGCGGCCGGTCGGCTGCTGCTCGGCCTCGGGCAGGTCGCCGGGATCACCACAATCGTGTTCGTGCTCACCGAGGCGTTGCCCGGTGACGCCGCCGTGGTGATCGCCGGCGACCAGCCCGACCCGGCCCGCATCGCCGCGATCCGGGCACAACTGGACCTCGACCGACCGGCCTGGCAGCGCTACCTCGACTGGCTGACCGACCTGATCCGCGGTGACCTCGGCGTCTCGCTGATCTCGCAGCGGCCGATCGTCGAACGCCTCGCCGACAGCGCGGCGGCCACTCTGCTGTTGGCGGCGGTGACCCTCCTCGTGCTGGTACCACTTGCCATCGCGTTGGGCATGCTGGCGGCCCGCCGGGAAGGGGGACGACTGGACCGGATGGTGTCGGCGGTGTCGGTCGCGCTGTACGCGGTACCCGAATTCGCCCTGGCGATCCTGCTCATCGCCGTCTTCGGCGTCCAACTCGGTTGGCTGCCGCCCACCGCGTTCGGCGCGGACCTGCTCGCCCGTCCGTCCGTGCTCGTGCTGCCGCTGCTGGTGCTGCTCGCTCGGCCGATCTGCACCATCAGCCGGCTCACCCGCGCCGGCATGCTCGACGCCCTGCGCGGCGAGCACGTGCGCCATGCCCGACGGCTCGGCATCACCGGCAGCCGGCTCTGGCTTCGCCACGCCCTGCCTGGTGCGTTGGCACCCGTGGTGCAGCAACTCGCCCGCACCACAGACTGGCTGCTCGGCGGCGTGATCGTCGTCGAGGCGGTGTTCGTCATCCCCGGCCTCGGCACCGCTCTGGTCGACGCCGTGTCCACCCGGGACATCCCGACCGTGCAGGCGTTGTGCGTCCTGGTAGCCGTCACCACCGTGGTGGTGAACCTGGCCGCCGACCTGGTGGCGTTCCGCCTCGCACCCCGGATCGGGGCTGTCCGATGAGGCGGCTGCGCACCCTCACCGGGGCACTGCTGCTCGCGGTGCCGCTCGCGCTGGCCGTGTTCGGCCCGCTGCTGGCCGGCGAGGCGGGCGACCGCACGTTCCCGTTCTCCGGCGACGGTCCGCTGGGCACCGACTTTGTCGGCCGCGACGTGGGGCAGCAGGTCCTGCTCGGCGGCCGGTCCGTCGTCGTGGTGGCCGTCTGCGCGACGCTGCTGGCGTACCTCGTCGGTGTGCCGGTCGGGCTGCTGGCCGCCGCCACCCGCCGCCGGTGGGTCGACGAGCTGCTCATGCGCCCCCTCGACCTGATGCTGGCGGTGCCGTCGCTGCTGCTGCTGATCCTGCTGGCCGCCACCGCGCCGCCCGGGCCCCTCACCCTGGTCGGGATCGTCGCGCTGATCGGGCTGCCGGAGATCGCCCGGATCACCCGGGCCGCCGCGCTGCCGCTGGCCCACGGGACGGCCATGGAGGCGATGCGCCTCTACCGGGAGACCTGGTGGCGGCGCGGTCCCGGCTACATCGGTACCGGCATCCGGCGGATCCTGCTGGCCGACGCCGGGGTCCGGTTCATCGGCGCCATCTACCTGGTGGCCACCGCGAGTTTCCTGGGCATCGGCGTGGCACCCGACGCCGCGGACTGGGCCGTCATGGTGGACCGCAATCGCACCGGCCTGGTCCTCCAACCCTGGGCCGTCGCCGTGCCGGCCGCGCTGATCATCTGCCTGGCCGTCGGTCTCAACCTGGTCACCGACCGGATGCTGGTCACCCCTGCCGTGCCCAGCCCCGCACCACCGCCCGTACCAGCCACGACCGGCGACCGCCCGCACGCGCAGAACGCCCTCCTTCAGGTGCGGGAGCTGACGGCCCTGGCCGTCGACCGGACGCTTGTCGACGGCGTCTCGTTCAGCCTGCCGGCCGGGGAGATCCTCGCCGTGATCGGCGCATCCGGCAGCGGCAAGACCACCACCGCCCGGGCCCTGCTCGGCGAGGTAGCCCCCGGCGTCACTCTCACCGGCAGCATCACCCTGGCCGGCCAGCCGGTCACGACCGTCAGCCCGCCCCGGCCCGGCACCGTCGGCTACGTGCCCCAGCAACCCGGCACCGCACTCAACCCCGTACGCCGCATCGGCGCGGTGCTCCATGAGATTGCCCGGCACCAGGCACCCGAAGACAGCCGCAGCGCCCATCGGAGCGCGGTGACGGCGACCCTCGAACACGTCAGCCTGCCGACCGATCGCCGGTTCCTGCGCCGCTTCCCACACCAGCTTTCCGGCGGTCAGCAACAACGTCTCGTCATCGCCCACGCCCTGCTGGCCCACGCCGTGCTGCTCATCGCCGACGAACCCACCACCGGCCAGGACGCGATCACCCGCAACGCCGTCGCCCGGGAACTGACGAAACTCGCCCGCGACGGTATCGCCGTCATCCTGCTCAGCCACGACCTGCACCTCGTACGAGCCGTTGCCGACCAGATCCTCGTGCTGCACCGAGGTGCCGCCGTCGAATCCGGCCCGGCCACCGAGGTGCTCGCCGTGCCGCAGCACCGACACACCCGGCAACTGCTCGCGACGCCACCGGCCGGGCCACCGGCGGTGGCCGGCGAGGACCGGCCGCTGCTGCGCGTCACCGGCCTGAGCGCCGCCCACCGCGACGGCGGTCGACACCGCGACGTGCTCCGCGACGTCAGCCTGTCCGTCTCCGCCGGGCAGTGCCTGGCGGTGGTCGGCCGGTCCGGCAGTGGCAAGACCACGCTCGCCCGCTGCATCGCCGGCCTGCACCCCGCCCGCACCGGCCAGGTGATCCTCGCCGAGCACCGCCTCGCGGCACAGCTCGACCAGCGCCAGCCCCACGAACTCGGGGCGGTCCAGTACGTGTTCCAGGACGCCCGTGCCAGCTTCAACCCCTACCGGCCGGTCCTCGACCAGATCGCCGGGCCCGCGCGACGCCTGCGGTACGCCGCGCCGGACCAGGCCCGTCACACCGCCCTGCACCTGCTCGAACGGGTGGGTCTCGCCGAACACACCGTGATCCAACGTCCCGACCGGCTCTCCGGCGGCGAACTGCACCGCGCGGCGCTCGCTCGTGCCCTCGCCAGCGAGCCCCGCGTCCTCATCTGCGACGAGACGACCGCCGGACTCGACAGCGTCACCCGGCACGGCATCCTCACGCTTCTCGACGAGCTGCGACGCACTCTCGGACTGACCGTGGTCATGATCAGCCACGACCGCGACGTCGTGGCCCACCTCGCCGACCACATCGTCGTTCTCGACGACGGAACCGTCGTCGACAGCGGACCGGCCGACGCTCTGCTCAACCACGCACACCACCCGCTGACCCGCGCGCTTCTGCACATCCACCCGGCGACCGCCGCGGCACCGTCGAACCCATGACCGGAGGCACCATGCAGCAGTACCGACGCAACGTCGGCCCGTACGACGTCCAGCCGGCCGACCAACAGCACCTCGACGGAGCGCGAAGCGTCATGCTCGACACCTTCTACCGCGACTTCGGCTACGGCTACCGGCCCGACTGGCACCGGGACGTCATCGACCTCGACGGCACCTACCTCACGCCGCAGCACCACGCCCTGTTCGTCGCGACCAAGGGCGACGAGGTCGTCGGCACCACCGGGGTGCGGGCCGGTGGGCCCAAGAGCCCACCACACCCGCGTTTCCTCGCCCAGCGCTACCCGGACGTGACCACCGCGCAGCTGTTCCGGGTCTACGTCCGGCCGGAACACCGACGCTACGGCCTCGCCCGGGCACTCGTCGGCCTCGCCATAGACTTCGTCACCCGGCAACCGCACTACCAGGCGCTCTACCTGCACACGGATCCGCGCATCGATGGTGCCGAGCCGTTCTGGCGGAGCCTGGCCACGTCGATCCACGACCCGCGTGACGGCGGCGACGACATTTACCAGACCGTCCACTTCGAGATCGCGTTGCCCGGCCGCCCCCGTTAGCGACCGGGCAGACCTCGTCGCGCTACGCCGAGCGTTCGGCGGCAGCCCGTGCCGGGCCCGATTCCGCCTCCACCAGTTGGCGGCGCTTGTTGTTGCTGAGCCACCGGTGCGATCCGGGCTTGCGGGCCTCGTTCGTGAGGTGGGCAACGGCGAACCGGTAGGTGAGAGCCTTCAGTTTCGCGCCGAAGCGGCCGCCGACGTACATCCTGTTCGCGGTGTCGTCCCGGCCCGCCAGTTGGTAGATGCCGGCCTGGGTGCCCAAGCCGACACACATGGCACCGAAGAAGACACTCGCCGGCTCGGCGGGCGTACCCGCGATGTGCCGTAGCACCGTGTCCGCGGCGTGCGCGCCGAGGCAACTCGCCGTGTACGCGCTCATTCGGTACGGCACGCCCGACGGCGCCACCGAGTCTCCGGCCGCGACGATGCGTTCGTCGTCGACGCTGGTCAGCGTCTCGTCGGTGATCAGGCGCCCGAGGGCGTCGGTCCGCAACCCGCTGCGCGTGGCCAGATCCGGTACCCCGAAGCCTGCGGTCCAGATGGTGATCGTGCTCGGCAGCGTACGACCGTCACCGAGCCGCACGGCGTCCCGCGTGACCTCGGTGACCTCGGTGCCGGGACCGGCCAGGACGTCCACGCCGATCCTGGTGAGCGACCTGGCGGCGGCGCGTCGGGCCCGTGGGTGCAGGTACGCGCCGAGCGTACCCCCGCAGACCAGACTGACCCGGTGCCCCCGCTCGGCCAACTCGGCGGCGGTCTCGATGCCGGTCGGCCCGGCGCCCACGACCGTCACCGGAGTCGCGGGGCCCTGGTCGTCGAGGATCGAGCGCAGCCGCTGCGCTGCCTCGAGGGTGGCCATCGGGTAGGCGAACTCGGCCGCGCCGGGAACGCGCGATTCGGCGCTCGCGCTGCCCGCCGCGTAGACAAGGTAGTCGTAGCCGAGTGTGCCGGCCCCCAGCAGAGTCACACTGCGCTGAGCCGCGTCGATTGCGGTGACGGTGTCCTGGATCAGCCGCACGTCTTCGGCCAGCACCTGCCGGTAAGGCACGACCGCACCGTGGACACCGGCGACCACGTGGTGCAGCCGGAGCCGGATGACGAAGTCCGGTCGCGGATTCACCACGGTCACGGTGACGTCGTCGCGCTGCATCAGGCGATTGGCCGCCATCACGCCGGCGAATCCGCCGCCGACCACTACCACCCTGGTGTTCCCTGCCATGTCTGACTCCCTTCGCGGACGGTTCAACCCCCGAGACACCGGCAGAGCCCCAGGTGTGACTGGCGTGGCTCACCTCACTTCCTGCCGCCGCCATCCCGACTGGTCGGCGGCGGTGGAACGGCGTGATCCCCTGACGGGATCGACAGGCCGTCAGGGGATCACCGCGGAGTCGGGTCAGAGCACCGCCACCGCCGCGTCGTCATTGCCCGGCATCCGGGTCACGCTGGGCAGGAGCGGATCGGTCACTGCCGATCGTCGACTCGCCTCGTCGGTCGGGCAGATCGCGGTTTGCAGCAACGTGTACCAGGCAATGTCGATCGGGTGTGGATCGGGCAGGCCGATCTGGTAGTGGCTGAGGTTGATCCCGGAGGACACCTGGCGGGCACCGTCGCGGCTGTGCATCGAGTACGTCAGGTGACCGATGACCGCGCCGTCATGGCCCCAGAACTCGCCGCACGGCGTGGGCAGTGAGTAGATGCCGAGCCCGTAGCTGCCGGCTTCGGGTTGCTCCGGCAGCATCGGCACCCCGGTGAGCATCTCGTCGAGGGTGGTCGGGCTGAGCAGGTCACCGCCGAGCAGCGCCCGGAAGAAGGTGTTCAGGTCTGCCGTGGTGGCGATCATCTCGCCGGCCGTCCATGCCCAGCTCATGTTGAAATCGCTGAGGTCGCGTACGCCGAACGGGGCGAAGTAGGCACCACTGTGCGGGCCGCGGATCCTCGGGTCGACGCCGGGGAAGGATGTGCCGGTGAGCTTCAGCGGACGCAGGATGCGCCGCTGCACCTCGGCTGCCGCATCCTTGCCGGTGATCTTCTCGATCAGCAGGCCGGCCAGGACGTAGTTGGTGTTCGAGTAGCTGAACCGGGCGCCGGGTGCGTTTGTCGGCGGCATGGCCAGGCCGATGGTGACCAGGTCCGCCGGAGCGTACGTGGTGACCTGCATCTGGTTGATCGCCGCGTACGAGTCGAGCATGGCGTTGGTGTAGTTGCCGATGCCGCTGGTGTGGTTCAGCAGCATCCGGACGGTGACCTGGTCGCCGAGCTCACCCGGCACGACGTCGGGCAGCCACTGTCCGATCGGGTCGTCGAGGCCCAACCGGTCCTCGTCGACGAGTTGGAGCACGGTGGTGGCGACGAAGGTCTTGGTGATGCTGCCGATCCGGTGCCGCAGGTGCGGCTGCATCGGCCGAGGTCTGGTCAGGAACGCCTGGCCGGCGGCGTCACGCCAGTCGCGCCGGCCATCGCGCACGGCGACCAGGACGCCTGGGGCGCCGGCTTCGGGTACCGCGGCGAGTGCGTTGCGCAGTTCGGCGCGGTCCAGCCCGCCGGCGGTTGGCCCGGCTGGCGGACGCGGCTGCGCTGCGGCGGATGCGGGTACGACAGCGATCGCGGTTGCCAGCGCCACGCTGGACGCCACGATCTTCAGTGTCCGAAATGTACGTGACATACAGACATGCTCACCGGGTCCGACCCTGGTCACATCCTGCTCAGGCGGGAGATCCGGCTCCCGCTGCGGTACGAAGGAGAGTCAACCGATCGACGCACGGCCGGGCTGTCGATGTTCGACTTTCCGGTTCGAGCGGCAACTCTCGGGGTGCGTCGTGCCGTCGTCATGCCAGGCAGGCGGGGTTTGGCGACTGCGGCGACGGGGGTAGAGAGCGTCCGCTCGTCAGCCAACCCCCGAAGGAGACGGTCATGTCGGTGCAGGCGTTCCTCTATGTCGTCGCGGTCATCCTGCTCGTGCTCGCCGCGTTGCCCCTGCCTACCCGGGGCGTCTCGCTCGCGCTGCTCGGCGCGGCGTGCGCCCTGCTGGCCTACGCCTGGCCGGCGATCACCGGTTAGGAAGAACCCAACCGTGCTCGTCCGAGGAGCCCTGCCGTCGCTGTGGCAGGGCTCCTGCCGTTGTCGCCGCCTGTGGTGCACGCAGCGGGTGGGGTGGTGGACTCACCGTGTCGGTCGGCGGGCGGCCCAGACGCTGCGCTCGGTTCGGACGGCGAGATCGCTGCGGCGCAGAATGCTGTGCTGGCTGTCGGTGTCCAGCAGCCGGTCGAGTGCGGCAAGATCCTCGGGGGCGAGGGCGTCGGCGACGCTGTGGCGGATGCGCTGGAGGCTGGTCTGGGCGTAGACGCCGACCCGCGTGTCGTTCGAGCCGTTGACCCGCACGGTCAGCCGGCGCTCAGCTTCGACTGTGAATCCGGCGGCGGTGAGCAGCGGCCCCCAGTCGGCGCCGCGGTGGGGAAGGTGCGCGGCGTGGACGCGGGCGCCGGCGGCGTGGCAGCGCTCTTCCAGGCCGGGGCGGTCGTCCGGGGCGCTCTCGGGGAGGAATCGCGGGAAGCCGGCCAGTTCCACGACGGCGAACAGGCCGCCCGGGGGCAACAGGCCGTGGACCGCGCGCAGGACCTGGTCGGGGTGGGTCATGTGGTGCAGCGAAGCGGAGGCCCACACCAGGTCCGGGGTGCCGAGGTCGGGCCAGCCGGGCTCGTCGAGGTTGGTCTGGACGGTCCGCACCCGCTTCGTCTCACCTCGGCCGTACGCCTTGTCCCGCAGCCGCTGGAGGTGCCCGGCCGAGGAGTCGACAGCGGTCACGTGCGCTTCGGGGAAGCGGTCGAGGAGGGCGAAGGTTCCCGCTCCGGTGCCGCTGCCCAGATCCACGATCTGGCGCGGGGGAGTGTCGACAGGTAGCCAGGCCGTGATCTCGGTGAGGTGCGCCGCGAGGACTTCCGCGTCCAGGTCGAGGATCTCCGCCTGTCCGGCATCGTGGCATGCGCGGTGGGCTGCGTGGGTCATACCCCGACGTTAAGACGGTCATGCGCACGCGGCACGATCGCTTCCCGATTACGCAAGACGGTGGGCGAGAGAGTGGCCTGACACGCAAGAACGATCGTCTGCGCGGCGCCTGTGGTGGTGGGACGAGCCGTCACCGTCGCGGGTTCTCGTTCTCGCGCTGCTGGTGTCCGCGGCGGGCGTCGCGGTCGAAGATGCCCAGGATCTCGCAGGGGCGACCGTCGGCGCCGATGGCGTGCGGCAGCATGGTGGGGAACTCGGCGGCCTGGTTGGTCTCGAGGCGGAAACGCCGGTGGCCGAGCAGCAGGACCGCAGTGCCGGACAGGACCACGAGCCATTCGCGGCCAGGGTGGGCGCGCATGCGGGCCGGATTGTCCGGTGGCGGCTCGGTCATCCGTTGACGGACGACGGACATGCCCGGATCGGCCTTTATGGGCCAGCGCATCAACCCGTGGGCGCCATCGATCATCGGGCTGGTGACGATGTCGTCTGAGGCGGTCTCCACGAGCTGGTCCAGAGTGGTGTCGAGGGCGCGGGCGAGCGTGACGAGCTGGTCCAGGGCGAGGCGGCGCTGGCCGTTCTCGATGCGGCTGAGCGAGGACTGACTGAGCCGGGCCCGGGTGGCCAGTTCTTCCAGGGACCAGCCCTGGGCGACCCGCAGAGCGCGGATCCGTTTGCGTACGAGGCTGTCCAGGTCACCATCATCTTGCGTCATAAGCAACATCGTATGCCCCTGGGGCAGTGCGTGGTTAGCGTCGTGCGTACCAGGCCCGGACCATTCGGGCCGTTCGCAGAGGGAAAGACCGATGACCTTCGTACGGCGCACCCTACGCCGCACTCCGCAGGCCCTTGACCCGCTCCGGGGCCTGCCCTCGGTTCGCCGATCGATACCGCGCCCCCTTGCCGAAAGGAATTCATGAGTACGTACCAGCCGGCGGAGCTGAGCACAGCGGCGCGGGACGATGCTGTGGTCAGCGGAAGCGCGCCAGATGCCCGTCAGCTTCGCTTGATCCTGATCGCGGTCTCCGTCGCCCTGATGGCCGTGATCGCTTCCGTCTCGGGCCTGAACGTGGCCCAGACCCATCTCGCAGTCGACTTCGGCGCCGCACAGACCACCGTCCTCTGGATCATCAACAGCTACACCCTCACCCTGGCTGCGCTGCTGCTCCCGCTCGGTGCCCTGGGCGACCGGTTGGGTCGCAAGCCCATGCTGATCGCCGGGCTGGTCGTGTTCGTTGCGGCGAGCGTCGCAGCGGGCCTTGCGCCGAACGCCGAGATCATGATCGCGGCACGGGTGCTCAGTGGTGTCAGCGCCGCGATGATCATGCCGATCACCCTGGCGGTGATCACCTCCACCTTCCCCGAGCGCGAACGCGGCAAGGCGATCGGCGTCTGGACGGGCGTCGCCGGTGGCGGTGGCATCCTCGGCATGTTTCTCTCCGCCCTGC
Source organism: Micromonospora sediminimaris (assembly GCF_016863575.1). Lineage (NCBI taxonomy): Bacteria > Bacillati > Actinomycetota > Actinomycetes > Micromonosporales > Micromonosporaceae > Micromonospora > Micromonospora sediminimaris. Next base: position 72,505 of record NZ_BOPD01000022.1, on the reverse strand, counting down.
TCGTCGACGTGGCCTCCTGGCGCTGGCTGTTCGTCCTGCCCGTGGCCCTGAGCATCGTGGCCCTGGCCATGGCGGTGCGGTCGGTGCCCAACTCCCGCGAGTTCTCCGCCCACCCCTTCGACCTCCTCGGCGCGTTGACCTCCAGCGTGGCCGTGGTGGGGCTCATCTACGTGCTGCACGAGGCACCGGAACGCGGCTGGAGCGACCGCGTCACCATGATCAGCCTCGTCGTCGGCCTGGCCGCACTCATCGCGTTCGTGACCTGGGAACTGTGGCGTCGGGACGCCTCGCTGTTGGACGTCCGCCTGTTCCGCGAGTGGGATCTGGCCGGTGGTTCGCTCACGCTCCTGGTCGTCTTCGGCGTCCAGGCAGGCATCGCCGTGGTCCTCTTTCCGTTCTTCCAGGCCGTGCTCGGCTGGTCCGGACTGCTGTCCACCCTCGCGATGATGCCCATGGCGGTACTGATGATGATCACGTCCGCGCTGGCCCCGCACCTTGCCGCCCGCATCGGCTCCCGATCCACCGTGGCCCTCGGTGTCGCTCTGGGTGGCGTCGGTCTCACCCTCATGGCCATGGTCGTCTCCGTGGACGGCGGCTACCGCTCCGTCCTGCCCGGCATGCTCGCCATGGGCATCGGCATGGGCTTCTCGATGGCTCCCTCCACCGAGGCGATCACCAGCTCCCTGCCCGTTGCCAAGCAGGGTGTCGCCTCCGCCCTCAACGACATCACCCGTGAGTTCGGCACCGCGCTCGGCGTCGCCATGCTCGGCGCACTACTGTCCGCCGGCTACCGCGTTTCCATCGACGACAAGCTGCACGGCATTCCCGCCGACACCGCCAGTACCGCCCGTGAGGGTGTCGCCAACGCCCTGGACGTGGCCGGGGAATCCAGCTCCCACGGCCCGCAGGTGATCCACGCCGCGCAGCAGGCGTTCGTGGACGGGTGGCGGCAGGCCATGGTGGTAGGCGCCGCCGTCATGGCTGTCATGTTCCTCGTCGTCCTGGCCGGCGGCCCCAAGCGCCGCCCCGCACCACCGGCCGAGGTGACCGGAGCCACCGGGACCGTCCCGCGCTGACCTGGTGCTGGTGGTGAGCTCGCGGACACCACGGTGACTGTCGAGCTGGCATGCTCTGGGAAGTGTCGGGACTGATCGGGGGAACCGCCGGGCGCCGGGAAGGGACCACCATGGGCACCGAGTTGGCCGACATCCTGGATGCGGCAGCCCAGGGGCACTTCCCGGCGCCGGACGGCGGCGTCACCGTGGTGCCACAGCCGAGCAGTCGTGATGCCGGAGTGGTCGCCTTCACCGCCCACTCGGTGGTCTTCACCGATGAGGACCCGTTGTGGGTGCGCCGCATCCTCGCGTCGCTCGACTGCGACCCCCTGGCGGCCACGATGAATCCGGCCTTTCTGCACGCGCTGCTCGACCGCACCCGGCGCGCCATGGACACGATCGACCTCCTGACCGTGGCGAGCCCGCTGGCCGGTAAGCCTCCGCTGGACCTGGCAGAGGTGGCCAACGCGGATCATCCACGTCGGATCAGGGCCGGTAAGCGCCGTGACGGGCTGCGCGTCTGGGCGGCCGACGGCGGAATCGTCATCCTCGGCCGCGGTGTGGCAGGCCGCTGGGAGACGGCGATCGAGGTCGACGAAGGTCATCGAAGCCGGGGCCTCGGGCGGGCACTGGCGACCGCCGCCCGGCACCTGGTGCCCGACGGCCAGCCTGTCTGGGCGCAGCAGGCCGCCGGCAACGCACGCAGCGTCCGCGCTTTCCAGGCGGCTGGCTTCCGGCCGGTGGGAGCCGAAGCGCTCCTGATCTGCACGTAGTGCGGTGTCCAGCGACGTTCGCAACGCTTCTGGACACCGCACCTGGCGACACCGAGCGCGGTGGTGCGGGCCGGGGTGGACGCGTCAGCTCAACCTGAAGGCCACGTTGTCGACGTCGAAGGTCGTGACGCCGTTGCCGGCCGTCTCGCTGGCGAGGAAGCTGACCGTCGCGGCGCGTTCGGTCGTCGCGGTCCCGGACGACATGGTGTACTGCCGCCACTCTGCTCCTCCGTCGAAGGCCAGGGAGAACCGGGTCTTCGGGGGGATGCCGGTTACTGCCAGCCCGACGTTCAGGTAATCGCCACGGCGGGTTTCGGTGGTGGTGGTCCGGACCCAGAAGCGGACCGTCAGGTCGCAGTTGGCCGGGACCGTGACGGTGGTGCGCAGCAGGTCGGTGCGGGTGACGTCCAACCCGGCGAAGGTGGCGTACGCGCGGCCGGTGCGCGCTGGCCGGGTCGTGTCGCCGAGCACGACAATGCGGGGGCCGGCCTCCCAGCCGGTGGTGCCCCGCTCGAACCCGGGGTTGGGATGGATCTGCCCGGTGCAGGGCGGGTCGGCTGCCGGCTGGCCGGCGGGCGCGCTGCCCGTGGTCAGGAGCAGCAGAGCCGCAGCGAGTGTGGTGGTGACGAGGACCTTCATCAGTTCTCCCCGAAGCAAGGCATTCGAGACGGTCAATCGACCATGCTTCACGGAGGTTGGCGCGTCAAGCCCGTCCCACCAGGGGACAGCGGAGCCGGCAGCCTACAGTCGGACCATGAGCACCGACGCCGGAATGCGGCTCCGATTGCCTCGGCCGCGGTCGTGACACCCGCAACGTCAGCAGGGTCAGGAGCGACAGCAGCCCCCGCCGGTCCCGTACGCGCCGTCTACCCCGGCAGCTTTCATCCCTTCACCGCCGGGCATGTGAACGTCGTGCACCGTGCACGTGGCCTCTTCGACGAAGTGGTCGTGCTGGTCGCCGTCAACAGCGACAAGCGCCCAGGCGTCGACGAGGAGGAGCGGGCCGCCGCCGTCCGGGCTGCCCTGCCGGTCGAGTGGACCTCTGTCACCGTGGTGGCCTGGAGCGGGTTGACCTCCGACTACTGCCGTAGCCATGACGTGGCGGTGATCGTGCGGGGCGTGCGGGACACCACCGACCTTCAGGCCGAGTACCGACTTGCCGCGATGAACCAGTCGCTCGGTGTCCCCACGGTGTTGCTGCCAGCGCAGCCCGAGCTGACCAGGCTGTCCTCGACAGCGGTACGCACGCTGGGACGCTGACCCGCTTCGGAGGTGCCGACCGACCCTGATGATGAGTTGTCGCGCCCGCATCCGTCATACCTACGACGGAACACCGACGGAAGGATGACGTGATGGGTGCGAACACGCGGCCGAAGGAGCTGGGTGTGTGCGGGCTGGATGAGATCGACGAGTCGGAGTTCTCGGGGCTGGCGCAGCGGCACCGGCGCGAGCTGCACGTGCATTGTTACCGGATGCTCGGGTCGTTCGAGGATGCCGAGGACACCGTCCAGGAGACGTTCCTGCGTGCCTGGCGGCGGCGGGAGACCTTCGCGGGGCGCTCGTCGTTCCGGGCCTGGCTGTATCGGATCGCCACCAACGCCTGCCTGGATCTGCTGGCCAAGTGCCGCCCGGAACCGGCGACCGGCGGTGAGGTGCGGTGGTTGCAGCCCTACCCGGACCGGCTGCTCGACGAGCTGGCCGCGGCCGTCGCGGACGAGCCGGAGGTCGTCGCCGTCGCGCGGGAGACGATCGAGTTGGCGTACCTGGTCGCGGTCCAGCACCTGGCGCCGCGCCCGCGGGCGGTGCTGATCCTGCGGGACGTCCTCGGTTGGCCGGCGAAGGACGTCGCGGAACTGCTCGGCGACTCGGTCAACTCCGTGAACAGCGCGTTGCAGCGGGCCCGCGCGGGCATGCGGGAGCATCTGCCCGCCGAGCGGCAGGACTGGACCGGCGGCGAGGAGGACGCCGGGACACGGGAACTGGTGCGCCGCTACACCGACGCCAGCGTGGCCACGGACATCGACCGGCTCGCCGCACTGCTGCGCGACGACGTCCGCTGCTCAATGCCGCCCACCCCGGGCCTGCACGTCGGCCGCGACGCGGTGGTGACCGACTGGGTCGGCAGCGGCTTCGTGGGCATGACCGGCCTGCGTGCCGTCGAGACCCGGGTGAATCGGCAGCCCGCAGTCGCCTTCTACCACTGGCGGAAGCGCGAGGGCGCGTACCTGCCGCTGACGATCGACGTGCTGCGGGTCACCGGCGGGACGATCAGCGAGATCATCACCTTCCACGACGATCAGTTCCCGAGGCTCGGGCTACCGGAACGTCTGCCGGCCGACGGCACCGACTGAACACTCGACCGCACCGGACAGGCCGCAGGTTTCGCTGACCGTCGCATCCGGGTAGCGCAGGGCGCATGAACCGCAATCTCGCGAAGGGGCTGCAGGTTGCGTGGGGTCTGCCGGAGTTTCGCAGTGGGTTGCGACATCTCATCGATCTCGACGAGGTGTCGGTGCTGCTGGCCACGCTCTCCGGTCCGGAACATGACCGCGGGGTGGAACGCAGCGTGTTGACGCTGCTGCGGTCCGGCCTGGACGCGGTCGAGGTTCGTGAGGCGGTGTTGCTGCTGCTGGAGCGGGACGAGGTACGCCGGCCGCTCGTCGCCGCGGTGGGGCCACTTGTGGACCGACCGGGTCAGGCCTCGGCCATCGCCTCGGCGGCCGAGGATCCGGTGGTGCGACGTGAGGTGCGGGCGGTGCTGGACAGTGCCCGGGTGCGCGAGCTGATCTGGCAGGCGATCGACAACCAGGTCAGCCACGACCGGCTCGGACTGATCCGGCGGGCGGCGCTGCTGTTCGTGCGGCACTCGAGCGTACGACGTCTTGCCTGGGCCCTGCGCCGACACGGCATGCTGCGCGAGCTACGTCGCAGGCCGTGACCCACGACGATCGCCGGGCGGCCGACCGGCGTGACGGCGTCGACCCGATAAATCGGAGGCGTCGCGGCGGTGTACGTCGCTAGCGTGCCACCTCGTGGGCAGCACGAACCTCCGCACCGAGCGTCTTGAGCTTCGTCCCGTGCAGGACGAGGACATCGACCGCATCCTGGAGTACCGCAACCTGCCGGAGGTCACCCGCTGGCTGGTGCGCACCGAGGTCGACCCGGCGTCCTTCCGGGCGGCGTGGCAGCGCGCGGCGAAGGATCCTGACGACCACAGCAAGGCGGTGGTGCTCGGCGGCGTGGTGATCGGGACCGTCTCGCTCGACGTGATCGACGGCATGGGGCAGCCCGGCATGCCGGCGCGGACCGAAGCCGAGCTCGGCTACATCTTCGACCCGGCGTACGGCGGCCAGGGTTACGCCACCGAGGCGGTCACCGCGATGGTGGCGTACGCGTTCGACCGGCTGGGCGTGCGAAGGATCACCGCCGGCTGCTTCGCGGACAACCTGGCCTCGGTGCGGATCCTCGAGAAGGTCGGCATGCGTCGTGAGCAGCACGGTGTCGGTGACTCCTGGCACGCCGAGTTGGGCTGGGTGGACGGCTACACGTACGCCCTTCTCGCGGAGACCTGGCGGCAGGTGTCGGGGTCAGGGGCGGCGGAGGTGCCTCGACCAGCGCGGAGCGGGTGACCCGACCGGGCTGGGCCGAGCTACCCACGCTCGGCCCAGCCGGCGAATCATCGGGTGAACCGGTTGGCGGCCTCACCTTCCAGATGGCCTGGTGGGAGGCGGCGTCCGCAGATCACGAGCAGGAGATCCTGGGCCAGCCCGCGCACCGTCGTTCCGCTGCCGTGGCACCAGTCGAGGTCGGTTGCCCGCAGCGTCACCCCGGTCAGGTCCGTGCCGAAGAACGCGATGTTCCTGGGCGCCAGCCCAGCGAGGACCATAGCCATCCGGTCCGGCGGAATCCTCCGGCCCAACCCGAGGCTGACGGTGATGTCGAGCCCGTGGATGACGTCGTGGGACAGGGCTCCGAGCGCACCACCGCCCGGCGGTCTCCAGGGATGGGCGACGTTGTCGCGGAGCGTCGCCAGGAGTTCTGCGCTGGTCATGCGCGCCGCGTCACGTCGTGCGCACCGGTCGGCCATCCGGTTGAAACGGCCGCCTGCCTTCACCAGCTCCACGAGCGTCCGGCCGGGCGAGGTGCGGAACGGCATCGTGGTGTGGGCGACGACCTCGCGGACCCGCCAGCCGGCGCACAGGGTCGGCGCGTCCCACTGGTCTGGTCGGAGGGTGGCGAGCAGGTCCACCTGTTCGCTCCGTTCCGCGGTCACCGCCGCCCGGATGTCTTCTTCAGTCACTGTCAGCCCTTCATCGTCGCGGTACGTCTGCGGAGGGACGTGCTGCATGACGTACGGACGGGGCGCGGCGAACTCATCGGTCGGCCCTTGTCGTTCCCGATGCGTAGGGTCGGGAGGATGTTCGAGACGTCGACCGACGAGGGTGCCGAGCTGGAGCGGTTCCGGACGGAACTCACCGGCTACTGCTACCGGATGCTCGGCTCCGGTTTCGAGGCCGAGGACGCGGTGCAGGAGACGCTGGTGCGGGCGTGGCGGTCCCACGACCGTTACGACGAGCGACGAGCATCGCTGCGCACCTGGCTGTACCGGATCGCCACGAACGTCTGCCTCGACATGCTCCGCAGCGCGCAGCGCCGGGTTCTGGCCATGGACCTGGGCCCCGCTGCCCGGGCCGGCGCCCCCCTCGGCGCGCCGGTGGCGGACCAGCGGTGGATCCATCCGATTCCGGACGGGCGTGCCCTACCGGCGACCGACAGCCCGGAGGAACTGGCCGTTCAACGCGAGACCATCCGGCTGGCGTTCGTCGCCGTGCTCCAACACCTGCCGCCCCGGCAACGCGCCGTACTGATCCTGCGCGACGTGTTGTGCTGGCCGGGAGGGGAGGTGGCACAGCTGCTGGAGACCACCGTGGCCGCGGTCAACAGCTCGCTGCAACGGGCCCGGGCGACGCTGCGGGCGAACGAACCCACACCCAGCGATCCGTGGCGGCCCGCCGATCCGGCCCACCAGGATCTGCTCGACCGCTACTGCACCGCGTTCGAACGCCATGACATTCACACGCTGGTGTCGCTGCTGCACCAGGACGCCACGATGTCGATGCCGCCGTTCGCGTGGTGGCTGCGTGGCCGGGACGAGATCCGTCTGGCGTTGCTGGACCCGCAGGCGTCGTGCGCGGGGGCTCGGCTGTGGCCGGTGCGGGCGAACGGATCACCGGCGTTCTGGCAGACGCGCCCCGACCCGGCCGGGGACCACCGGCCGTTCGCGCTCGTGCTGCTCGATGTGACCGACGATCTGATCACCGGCATCGTCACGTACCTCGACGCCGACCGGCTGGTGCCGCTGTTCGGGATTCCGCAGCCGGCCCGGTGGTAGGGCGGTTCCGTCGATCGGCGGGCGGTCGGGGCCTTGGCGCGGGCTCGCCTCAGGTGGCGGGCAGGCGTACCTCGAACCGGCAGCCGCGGTCGGTGTTGCGTACGTTGACCCGGCCACCGTGCGCCTCGACGAGTCCGCGCACGATGGCCAGGCCGAGTCCGCCGCCACCGCCCGAGTCGGCAGCTCCCGGGGTGCGGGCCCGTTCACCTCGGAACGCGACGTCGAAGACCCGGTCCAGGTCTTCGCCGGGGATGCCCCCGCAGGTGTCGGAGACGGCCAGCCACACGTTGTCGGTCTCGTGGCCGGCGGCGATGTGCACGCTGCCGTCCTCCGGTGTGTAACGGACGGAATTGATCAGCAGGTTGCTGACGATCCGGGCGAGTTCACGTTCGCCGGCCCGCACGTTTGGCCAGCCGCTGTCGGCTGCCACCAGGTGGATCCGGCGGCGGGCGGCCAGCGGCGCGACGCCGGCGATCGCGTCGGACACCACGTCGCGCAACGGCACGGTGGTGGGCATGAGCCGTAGCGCGCCGGCGTTGATCCGGGACAGCTCGAACAGGTCGTCGACGAGCTGGGCCATCCGGTCGGTCTCCACCCGGATCCGCCGGTGGTACTCGTCGATGACGGCCGGATCGTGGATGATGCCGTCCTCCAGGGCCTCGGCCATGGCTCGCAGCCCGGCCAGCGGGGTACGCAGGTCATGCGACACCCAGGCGACGAGTTCACGGCGGCCGGCCTCCAGCCGCCGTTCGCGTTCCCGGGCAGCCCGGGCCCAGACCGCGGCGGCGGCCAGCCGGCTGCCGAAGGTGGCGCCGACGGCGAGGCTGATCACCGCGGAGGCGCTGACCGTGACGAGAACGACCCACAGGTCGTGCGCGGACAGGAACATCGCCTGCGCGACCGTGGCGACTCCGGCGACCACGGCGAGGACGGTGACCGTGAGCAGCACCAGGATGTGCACGAGAATCGACCGGCCGCGCAGCAGCCGTAGCGCTGCGGCGCCGGCCAGGCCGACGACGCCTCCGGCGGCGAGGGCGTAGAGCCCGATGAGCAGCGTGTCGCTCACTGCCCGGTTTCCTCGTCGAGCGGGTCGTAACGGTATCCGACGCCCCAGACGGTGCGGATCCGCTGCGGGTCGGCGGGGTCGTGCTCGATCTTCTCGCGCAACCGACGGACGTGGACGGTGACCGTCGACTGGTCGCCGAACTGCCATCCCCAGACCTTGTCCAGCAGGTCGCTGCGCGACCACGCTCGGCCCGGATGTCGCATGAAGAAGATCAGAAGATCTATTTCCCGGGCGGTCAACGACAGCGGTGTCCCACCCATGGTGGCGACGCGGCGGGCGGCGTCCACGGTCAGCGCCGCGTCGGTCAGCTTCGCCGAGACGGTGGGGTGGGCGGTGTGCGCGGCGGTGCGGCGCAGCACGGAGCGGATCCGCAGCACCAGTTCGCGGGGGGAGAAGGGCTTGGTGACGTAGTCGTCGGCGCCGACCTCGAGCCCGAGGACCCGGTCGGCCTCCTCGCCGAGCGCGGTGAGCATGACCACCGGCAGGTCGGGCAGCTGCCGCCGGATCCGGCGGCAGACTTCGAGGCCGTCGATGCCGGGCATCATCAGGTCGAGTACGACGAGGTCGGGTCGCTGGGCAGCGATCGCGGCAAGGCCGTCGGCGCCGTCGGCGGCCAGCTGGACCTCGCAGCCGGCCTGCTCCAGGTAACGTCGGACGACGTCACTGACCGTGGGGTCGTCGTCGACCACTAACACCCGGTGTCCCATCCTGACCAGGCTATCGACCGGGGATCACGGGCGATCCTCGGCGGGTCTTTCGGATTCCTTACGGTCCGCCGTCGCGCGTCGCCGTACCACGCAGGCCAACAGCGTCGTGCCGGCGACGGCGAGCAGGACGGCGACCAGATTGCGGCCGTACGGCAGCGGCAACACCGAGGCGTTGTCGGCCGAGCGGCCGAACCCCAGGGCGAGGGGCAGTCCCACCACGGTGACCGCTGCGGCGGTGATCGCCGCAGCGCGGAGGGTCGACCGGCACCGTGGCGGAACGCGGGTCAGCGCGGCGCCGACGGCGAGCACCGTCGCCATCCAGACGACGTCGTGGCCCACCAGCACGGCGGCCAGGAAGAGCAGCACCCCGCCCGGCGCAACGTCGGCGTCGGTGAGGGCGCCGCCGACGGCGTACGCCATGAGCAGGCAACCGCCGGCGACCAACCCGGCCCGGGTCTTCACGGTGTCCCCGCAACGGTGATCCGGCTGATCCACTTGGTCTGCAGCACCCCGGGCCGGTTGGGCGCGATCAGCCGCGCCGGATAGCCGTGGTCGATGTGCAGGGGCTCGCCGCCCAACCGCAGCGCGACCAGGGTCAGCGGATCTCCCACATATTCCGGTGGCACCGTGCAGGCCCGGTATCGCCCGCCCACCTGCAGTGATTCGACAAGTGCCGTCGAGCGTCGCGGATCGGCACCCACGAGCGCGACCAGATCGCCCAGCCGCACGCCGGTCCACGTGCCGACGGCGCTCCAGCCCTCCACGCAGGCGATCGGCAGGTCCGCGCGGTACTGCGGAAGTCGATAGAGGGCGGCGAGGTCCAGGCTGACGCTGCGGACCGGTCCGGTAACCCACAGCCGGTACGCCGGGTCGAGGGCCGCGGCGCGCACTCCGGCGCCGGCCGCGGTCCGGTTCACCGGAAGGCCCTGCGGTCCCACGTCGGGGTGGCGTGGGGCGAGCACCGCGAGACCGGCCAACGGCCGGATCGTCTGCCCGACCGTGGTCAGGGTGATCAGTCCGGAGGCGGCGGCGACGCCTCCGAGCAGAGCACGCCGGTCCAGGCCGTCCTGCCGTGGCTCAGGGGCCATCGGACGGGCGAGCGCGGCGCGGACCGCCGGCAGGTGTACGCCGATGTGCACCAGGAGACCGCCGACCGCCAGCCAGGCCACCCAGTAGTGCCCGGCGGTGAAGAAGAACGGCATCGGCGCGTACCAGCGGGAGATGTTGAGGACGCCGCTGACCAGCAGGAACAGTGCGGCGGCGACCAGTAGGCCGGTGCTCGCGCGTTCGGCGGCGTGCGCGATCGAGCGGGCCGGCGGCCAGCTGAACAGGCGCGGGTACACCGACCACAGCTTGGCGCCGAGCAGCGGAACCGAGGCGAGCCCGGTCGCCACGTGCAGACCCTGGGTGAAGCGGTAGAGCCCGACCGGGCGGGCCGGCCACCAGAACCAACCCGGCGGGTGCTGGATCAGGTGGCTGAGCAGACCGGTGGCGAAGCAGATGCCGAAGGCCACGCCGAGCGCGACGCCGAGCTGACTGGCCAGCCGGGTAGACCGTAGCCGGGACCGGAACCGCCCGGGGCGCAGCGGTCCGCGCCGCAGCGCCACCGGTGGTGCCGGCAACGGCGTCAGGCACCACCGGGCGAGGCGGCGCAGCACCGCCGCGCGGCCGGTCACCGGGGTGTCAGGGTGGCGAACCACCGACCCGCCTCCATCCAGGTGTCGAGCACGCGCATCGCGGTGGCGTCGGCCAGCTCGGGAAGCTCGTCGACGGGTACGCAGGCCCAGGGCAGCACGCGGTCGGCGCCGTCCGGGGTCTGCACCGTCGCGGTCCCGGACCAGGCCGGTGTGCCGGCCGGTGCCAGCTCCGCATGGAGGTGCCCGTCGGCGGCCAGCAGTTGACGGCAACGGCGAAGCAGCCGGTACGGGTCACCGCCGATGCCGATGTTGCCGTCGGCCAGCAGCAGGTGCCGCCAGCGGCCGGCACCGGGCACCGGACCGAAGACGTCGCGGTGCAGGGCGGGTGCGCCACGACGGCGGGCCAGCCGAACCGCGCTGGCGCTGACGTCGATGCCGAGGGCCGGCCGGCCGGCGTGGACGAGGGCGCTGGTGAGCCGGCCGGGGCCGCAGCCGACGTCAAGGGTGTGGCCGGTGCAGCACTCGATCAGCGCATCGTCTCCGTCGATCACGTCCCGGCACCAGGCGGCCGGGTCGAATCGGTAGACACCGCCGCTGGGATGCCGGGCCGTGAAGGCGGCCGGGATGCCCGCCGCGGCCCGGTCGATCGCGGTGTCGAAGACCGCGACGGCGTTCACCGGGCGACCGGTGCGGGACGCGGCACCTCGGCGGCGACGGCGTGGGCGAACCGGCTGTCCGGCGGGCACAAGCTCGCCACGGCGCGGGCGTCGGCGGCGGTGTCCACGTCGGACAGGCGGGGCAGCAGGCGTATCCGCAGGCCGCGCCGACGCAACGCCACCTCGGTGGATCGGCCGGTGGTCGCCGTGGAGGTGGCGATGGTACGCAGCACGATGGCGTGGCCCGGGTCGCGCAGCCCCAATATCCACCATCCGCCGTCGGTGGCCGGGCCGAGCACCGCGTCCGGGCCGCCCGCTGTGGCGAGCAGCTCTCGGGCCTCGTCGAGGTGATCGACGAGGAGCTGTGGGGTGTCCATGCCGATAAGCACGGCGGGTGTGCCGAATGTGCGGGCGTCGGCGAACGCGTTGGCGAGGCGGTCGCCGAGCGAGTCGCCCCGTTGGGGGAGTGTCGCCCAACCTGGCGGGGCGGGGTGCTCGCCGTCGAGGACGAGAACGCGGGAACCTGCCGCCGCGGTGGTGACGGTGTCGAGGGTGTCGGCCAGGGCGGCGGCGGCGACCCGGGCGGCCTGCTCGGGGGTGCAGGGCGGGCAGAGCCGCGTCTTGACCCGCCCGGGTGTCGGCGCCTTGGCCAGCACCAGGATCTGGGCGGCGCTCACCGGGCCAGCACCGCGCTCATGTCGCGGATGGCACGGGCGGTGCCGAGCACGGTGCCGGTCACCTTCGAGCGGGTGCCGGCCGCCCTCGGGCGGTAGTCGACGTCGATCTCGATGACCCGCCAACCGGCCCGGTCCGCCGAGATCAGCAGCTCCAACGGGTAGCCGAACCGCCGGTCGCGCAGCCCCAGCGCCAGCAGGTCGTCGCGGCGTACCGCCCGCATCGGGCCGATGTCGTGAACGTCCAGGCCGGTGCTGCGGCGCAGCCGGTGGGCGAGGACGGCGTTGGCTGCCCGGGCGTGCAGCGGCCACACGCCCCGTCCGACCGGGCGGCGTCGGCCGGTGGCCAACTGCGCCTGACCGGTGCGCACGTACGCGGCCAGCCGGGGCAGTTGTGCCGGGTCGAAGGAGCCGTCGGCGTCCATCACGCACACCACCCCGTCGGCGGGGTCGGCCGCCACGACACCGGCGTGCACGGCGGCGCCGTAGCCGGGCTCGGCGACGCTGATCACCTCCGCGCCGTGGGCGCGGGCCACCTCGGCCGAGCCGTCGGTCGAGCCGTTGTCCACCACGATCGGCCGGTAGCCGGCCGGTATCCGGGCCAGCAGGCCGGGCAGTGCCGGTGCCTCGTTCCGGCAGGGAAGAACCACATCGGTCATGTCGCGGACGCTAATCAGGATCGAGCGGAGCAGGTATTACCAGCCGATGATGAAGTCTTACGAGACGCTGACGGCTGCCCGTCAGGGCCGCCTCCGGCGCCCGGCTGGTTCTAGCGTCGGCCCGTGACCCACGTACTCGTCACCGGCGGAGCCGGTTTCATCGGTACCCATGTCGTCGCCGCGCTGCACCGGGTCGGTCATCAGGTGTCCGTCGTGGACGCCGGCCATCCGGGCGCGCATCGCGCGCCCTTACCGGACGCCGTGGCCGGCGCCCCGCTGTGCCGGGTCGACCTGCGTGACCGGGCCGCCGTCGCCGCAGCCCTGACCGGCGTGGACGTGGTCGTGCACCAGGCGGCCATGGTCGGGCTCGGCGTGGACCTCGACGACCTGCCCGAGTACGTCGGCTGCAACGATCTCGGCACCGCCGTGCTCCTGGCCGAGATGGCCCGCGCGGGTATCCACCGGCTCGTGCTGGCCAGCTCGATGGTCGTCTACGGCGAGGGCGCCTACACCTGCGCCCGGCATGGTGCGGTACGCCCCGCCCCACGCGCTGCCACCGAGCTGGCCGCCCGGCGATTCGAGCCCGCCTGCTCCGACTGCGGCACGGCCCTGGAGCCGGGACTCATCGACGAGGACGCACCACTGGACCCGCGCAGCGTGTACGCCGCCACGAAGGTCGCCCAGGAACACCTGACGGCGGTCTGGTGCCGGCAGACCGGTGGCACCGTGGTGGCGTTGCGATACCACAACGTCTACGGGCCCGGCATGCCGCGCGACACGCCGTACAGCGGTGTCGCGGCGATCTTCCGGTCCGCGCTGGCGGCGGGCCGGGCTCCGCGCGTGTTCGAGGACGGCTGCCAGCGACGCGACTTCGTCCACGTCGACGACGTGGCGGCGGCCAACCTCGCGGCGGTGACGGCCACCGGGAGCCGGACCGGCTGGCGGGCCTACAACGTCGCCTCCGGGCATCCGGCAAGCATCGGGGAGATGGCCGCCGAACTCGCCCGGGCCGCCGGCGGTCCCAGGCCGGTGGTCACCGGCGAGTTCCGGCTCGGCGACGTACGCCACGTGGTCGCCTCACCGGCCCGTGCCCGGGCCGAACTCGGATTCCGCGCGGCGGTCCGCCTCGCCGACGGAGTCCGGCAGTTCGCCCACGCACCACTGCGCGGATGAGCACGACGCTCCTCGCCCGGCTGCGGCGCACCACCGCACGGGCCGACCTGATCGCCGTCGGGGTCGCCGTCGGGCTGTTCGCCGCCGCCGCCGGTGTCGGCGGTCTGCTTCACCTGCTGGGACGTCCGGTGCACGCCAGTGCGGCACCGTTGTTCGCGCAGTGGCGGCCGCACCTCGGCCCCGGCACCCCGCTGGCGGTGGCGGTGGCCGTACTCGTCTGCTGGCGCGGATCCGCCCTGGCCGGCCGGCTGCCGTGGCGGCGGCTGCTCGTCCTGTCCTACGCCACCGCGGTGGCCTGGACGCTGTCACTGGCACTTGTCGACGGCTGGCAACGCGGCATCGCCGGCCGGCTGACCACCCACCACGAGTATCTGCACGAGGTTCCCGGCGTCACCGACATCTCCGCGATGCTGGGCGCCTTCACCTCCCGGATCCTCGACTTCCAGCCGGATTCCTGGACCACCCACGTGTCCGGCCACCCGCCGGGAGCGCTGCTGGTGTTCGTCTGGCTGGACCGGGTCGGGTTGGGCGGGGGCGGCTGGGCGGGGGTGCTGTGCATCCTGACGGCGGCGCTCACCGCCGTCGCCGTGCCGCACACCGTGCGGCTGCTCGGCACCGACGACGCGGCGCGGGCCGTGCTGCCGTTCGCGGCGTTGTTCCCGGGAGCGGTCTGGTCCGGAGTGTCCGCCGACGGCCTGTTCGCCGGGGTGACCGCCACCGGGGTCGCCCTGCTGGCGTACGGCCTCACCCGGGGCAGCGCGGTCGGCGCGCTCGGCGGCGGCGCGCTGCTGGGTTTCGGCTGTTACCTCTCCTACGGGCTGGTGCTGATGGTCCCGATCGTGCTGGCCGTGGTGATGCTGGGCCACCGGCGCCGGCCCGCCGCCTGGTGGGCGCTCGGTGGTGCGGCACTCGTGGTGGGCGCGTTCACAGTCGCCGGCTTCGACTGGCTGACCGGCTATCACCTGGTCATCGAGCGCTACTACCAGGGCATCGCCAGTCGGCGCGCCTACGGCTACTGGGTCTGGGCCAACCTGGCGATCCTCACTGTCGCCGCCGGCCCGGCAGCTGCCGTCATCCTCCGCCGCGCGGCGGTCGCCGGATGGCAGGCGGTCTCGTCGCTGCGGCCCGGCCGCGGTCTGCCGCGACCGCAGCAGGGCACCGTCGGGTACGCCGCCTGGCTGCTGCCCGTCGCCGCGGCGGCGGCGATCGTCGCCGCGGACCTGTCCGGCTACAGCAAGGCCGAGGTCGAACGCATCTGGCTGCCCTTCACCTGGTGGCTCATGGCGGGCGCCGCCCTGATTCCCGCCACCGGCCGCCGTACCTGGCTCGCCGGGCAGGCAGCGGTGGCCCTCGCGATCAATCACCTGCTCCTGACGACGTGGTAGGGCACTTCTTACCGAACGATGACATACCCGCTCGATGCTGACCCTTCATCACACAAGGGCCGTATCCCGAGGCGTCGGCGCACCACGGCAGCCGACGTGCCAGTGACGTTCAGGAGAAGCCATGACAAACCGACAGCGGCGCTTCCGGCCGACGCAGACCAGACAGGTCCGGATCGCCATGGCGGCGGTGGTGCTCGCCGCCACCGGCGCGCTCACCGTCACCTTCGTCTCCGGCGGCGGCAACGGCACCGCGGACGCGGCGACAAACCTCGCGCAGTTCGTGGCGATCGAGGACGTACGGCCGAACGTGTCGAACCCGAAGCCGACCGTCGGCGCCGCCACCGGTCGGTTCACTGTGGACTGCGGCACCAACGAGAACGGCAAGTTCAGCCCGGACAACCCGGTCGCACAGCCCGGTGTCAAGAACGGCGCCGAACATGTGCACGACTTCGTCGGCAACCTGGCCATCACCGCGGACTCGTCCAACGCCGACCTCGCCGCGTCCGGCACCACCTGCAAGAACGGCGACAGGTCGTCGTACTTCTGGCCGGTCGTGCGCATCGACCGGACGGTCCGTAGCGGTGACCGGGTCGCGCAGGCCCTCGCCCGGACCCAACCGATGATCGTCTGCCCTTCCGTGCGGGACCGGCTGCCCGCCGTACCCCTCCGGGTCCGCGACACGGTCGACCGTCGACTCGCGGAACTGGACCGCCTGAACGCCCAGGCCGGCCGGCGGATGACCGCCAGCCGAGGTCGGGTCGACGCCGCCCTCAACAGGCAGGTCCTCGACGCGCTGCGGACCCGCCGCGCCATCGTGATCAAGAACATCAGCAACGCCCTGCGCTCCGCCGGCACGGCTCGGCCGGCCGGCCTGGTGTCGCTTGTCGACTGCGATGTGAGCTACGACGGTATGCACGCCTCGATGCACGGCCCCAGCCATGCTGCCAGCGCCACGGCGGACCGCGTCGCGAACCCGCGGCTCCGCTGCCCCACCGTGCGCGGCAGGCTGCCCGGAGTGCCGGCCCCAGCCGTCGCCGAGGTCAACCGTAACCTCGACGAGCTCGACCGGCAGATCTCCGAGGCCACCGAACGGATCGCCACCAGTCGAGGTCAGGGCGGCCCCAATTTCGTGGACAACGCGATCGTCGGCCCGCTGACGGCCAAGCGGATCGCCGTGCTCGACCGGATCGGCATCGCCATCGGACGTCACACCGCCCGGCCGCAGGGTCTGGAAGCGCTCGCCGCCTGCACCGTCGACCAGGCGGCCGGCGACCCGGGGCCCACCACGCCCGGCAGCGCACCCAGCCCGACGGCGTCCGCGCTGCCCGAACCCCAGGGGCCCGATTTCGAACTGCCCGGCAACACCGGTGGCATTGTCCGCCCCGCCCAGGTGCTCATCGAGTACCGGGGCAACCCGGTCAGCAAGGTCGTGCCGATGCCCAGGTTCCTGCGGGCGCTCACCGGCGACGCCAAGCCCACCAGCCGTGGCCCGGCCAACGCCCGCCCGTCCTGGACGTGCTCCGGCTTCGCCGACCGGCTCGCCGACAAGTACCCGATCTGCCCGGTCGGCAGCCAGGTGCAGCGCGTGCACGACTTTCCGGGCTGCTGGGACGGCCGGAACATCGACAGCGACAACCACCGTAGCCACGTCGCCTTCACCGACCCGGCCACCGGCGCCTGCCCGCAGGGCTTCCGAGCGATCCCGCAGCTGCGGATCACCATTTCCTACGACATCCCCCGGGACGTGCAGGAGAAGGGTCAGTACGCGCTGGACTCCTTCCCGGAGGAGAACCACAATCCCTTCTCCGACCACGACGACTTCATCAACGTCAACTCCACCCGCACGATGAAACACATCGTCACCTGCATCAACAAGGGCCGGGACTGCTCGTGAATCCGCAGACCGTGTCCCCGTCCGCCGACCTTGCCGTCATCGGTGGCTCGGGTCTCTACGCGTTGCTCGACGGCGCCACCGAACACGTTGTCCAGACGCCGTACGGTGCGCCATCCGACGCGGTGACGATCGCCGACGTCGGCGGCCGTAGGGTGGCGTTCCTCCCTCGACACGGCCGCGACCACCGGCATCCTGCGCACCGGATTCCCTACCGGGCCAACCTGTGGGCGCTGCGGTCGCTCGGGGTACGCCAGATACTCGCGCCGTGCGCCGTCGGTGGCCTGCGGCCGGAACTCGGTCCCGGCACGTTCGTGGTACCCGATCAGCTCATCGACCGGACCAGCGGCCGGGCTCAGACGTACTACGAGCAGGGCGCGGTGCACGTCTCCTTCGCCGACCCGTACTGCCCGGTCGGTCGGCGTACCCTGCTGACGGCTGCCACCGGCCGGTCGGTGCCCGCGCACGACGGAGGGACCATGGTGGTGGTCGAGGGGCCGCGCTTCTCCACCCGCGCCGAATCCCGGTGGTACGCGGCGGTCGGCGGCGCGGTCATCAACATGACCGGCCACCCGGAGGCGGTTCTCGCCCGGGAGTTGACTCTCTGCTACAGCTCGATCGCCCTGGTGACCGATCTGGACGCCGGCGTGGAGAGCGGTCACGGGGTGACCCAGCAGGAGGTGTTCCGGGTCTTCGGCGAGAACACCGAGCGGCTGCGCGGGCTGCTGCTCGACGCGGTCGCCGCGCTTCCGGTCGAGCGGGACTGTCCCTGTCCGCACAGCCTGGACGGCATCACCCTCCCGATCGAGCTGCCCTGACCCGCGGCCGGAACCTCGTTCGCCCGGCTCAGCTGGCCTTCTCCTACCTGGTGGAGGCCGGCTGAGCCGGTGACCGGGCCGCTCCGACCGAGGCGATCAGCTCCGTTCGAACATCTCGGGACTGGTGCTCGGGTCGGTGAAGCGAAGTCGGTAGAGCGCGGGCATCGGCATCTGCCGCACCGTGGCCCAGCTGACCGGCACGCCGAAGCCGGCCAACGCCCGGCAGATGAAGGTGCCGTGGCTGCCGACGAGAACCACCCGGCCGGCGTGGTGCCGGGCGAGTGCCCGCACGGCCTCGACGGCACGGATGCTGAGCTGATCGAGGCTCTCCCCGCCCGGGCGTGCGTAGCAGAGGTCCGTCCAACTCCTGACGTAATGCCGCTCCCAGACCTCGGTGAAGGCAAGGCCGTCGTCCCACTCGCGCAGCTCGGTCCGGGTGCGTACGGGCAGGCCGAGCGCGTCGGCGGTCGGTTGGACGGTCTGAATCGCGCGCCGGTACGGGCTGGACCAGACCGCCGCAGGGCGTGGCTCGGTGAGCGCGGGCACCAGCTCGTGCGCCTGCCGCAGCCCGTCCCTGGTCAGCGGGCGGGTGAAGTCGTCCGGACCGTCGGCGGTCGGCGGGACGGACCGGGCGTGCCGGACCAGCACGATCTCGGTCGGCATCAGAGACCTCCGCTGTCTCCGTGACCGTACCCCTGCTGCCGTGTCCATCCATCGACGACATCGTCGCCTTCTATCAGGTGCTGGGCTTCCACCCGACGTACCAGCAGCGCAAACCCAACCCGTACGTGGCGCTCCGGCCGTTGTCAGACAGTGCCGAGCCGGCGTGCCGAGCGGGGCGCCGGACGCGTGGGCCGGCCCACCCGGGCGACGTGTAACAGCCGGTCCGGTGCGACGTCCAGCAGCGCACCGAGCGCCGTCCGGGTGGCATCGACGTCGATCAGCTGGCTCAGCGGATGCGCTGCCAGCCCGGCGGTGTGCAGGGTCAGCCAGACCCGCAGCAGCACCCGGCCGAACTCGACCTGACCAGGCCGGTCGAGGTCCGCCGGGCCGACGAGGACCAGCACCGCGCCGCCGCGCGCGAGCGGTTCGTCGGCGGCGGCGAGCAGCCTCGGCAACCCCAGCCGCCGCAGCAGCGGGTACGCGGCCAACGCCGCGCGCAGCCCGGTCGCGGCCGGCCGCGACAACGCGAGGCAGCGGTCGTTGAGCCCGTCGGCGTGGTAGCTCGGATGCGTCGGATCGAGCCGTAGCCAGCGGCGCAGCTCGGTGACGACCGCCGGGTCCGCGTACAGCCGCCGGTCGGCGGCGCGTAGCAGGGCACCGAGCCGATCCGGGTACGGTACGGCGAGGAGGCCGCCGCCCGCCTGCCGGGCGACCGAGTCGACCGCGTCGAGGGTCTGCTGCTCCGGACCGGCGGCGAAGCGGCCCCGGTCGGTGCGGCGCTGCCACACGTCGGTGGTGCGAAACGGCGTCGGGTAACGGTGCCGGGCCGGCCGCAGCCGGCCCACCTGCCGGTGCTGTTCGTCGAAACTGGCGATGAACTCCAGCCGCAGGCCGGCGTCGGCGGCGACGATCAGGCAGGTTTCGACGAACGCGCCGAGGGACAGGCGCAGGTCCCGGCCGGTGGGGTCGGCCGCTGGCAACGTGTGGGCCGCGTGCCAGCCGACGTGGATAGCCCCGGATTCGTAGCGCAGCCGCCACGGCTGGGTGTTGTGCGCGCTCGGCGCCCGCCAGCAGAACGGCTCCAGCGCGCGGAACGCGGCGAGGTCCACCTACCGCTCCTTCGCGTAGAAGGTGTACCCGTGCAGCGGGCGACCGCCGAGCCGCCGGTACTGGGCGGCCGACGCCGGATTGTCCCGCCCGACGTAGGTGCTGCGCAGCGTCGTGTAGCCGGCGGCGTGCAGGTTGCGGTGCAGGTGCGTGGAGAGCAGCCGCTGGTAGCCGCGCCCCTGGTACTGCGGCAGCACGCCCTTGACGATCAGTACCGCCTCCCGCCGGTAGCGGCGACGCGTGGCCAGCAACCGCACCTGGTTGACCGGGTGCAGGTCACCGCGGACGGCGACCAGGAACTCGCTGATGTCCGGTACGCAGAGCACGAACGCCACGGGCTGCCCGTTGCGGGTCAGGTAGAGCAGCAGTGACTCGTCGAGCAGGTACGCCAGACCGTCGGTCTGCCGCCGTAGCTGTCCAGCGGAGATCGGCGTGTAGTAGCCGAGCTGGGCGAAGGAGGCGTTAAGCATCCCGCGCAGCAGGTCGAGCTGGTCGTCGAGCCGCCGGACATCACCACGGTGCAGCTCCAGCCGGGCGTCGTCGGGCGCACTGCGAGCCGGCTGCGCCGGGGCGGGCACCGGGCAGATCCAGGTGTCGGACTCGAACCGGCGGTGGAACCCGTACGCCTCGTATGCGGCCACGTAGCGCGGCGGGTTCCAGGCGCTGTCGACGAAGCCCCGCTCGGCGTAGCCGGAGGTGATCACCCCGCCGGCCTGGTTGGGTAGCAGCGCCGCCGGGCCGAACAGCAGGTCCCGGTCGGCGTCGGCATGCGCGGCAATCGCGTCGAACAGCGGCCCGGCGGCCGGCGCGGTGAACTCGGTCAGCCCGAACAGCTGGCACCGACGGCCGATTTTCGTGTCGAACGCCGGATCGGTGTGCAGGGTGGTGCGTCCGACCACCGTGCCGGCGGCGTCGCGCAGCAGGTACAGCGGTACGCCGTCGCGCCACCACCGCCGGATCTGCTGCCGGGGAACGGGTACGTGACGCGGTTCGTCGGCGTACAGCCGGTCGGTGAACGCCAGGAACTGCCGCAGGTCCCGGCGGGTGGTGACGCGGTCGAACCGGTGGCTGCTCACCGCCGGACCGCCGGACCGGTCGTCTCCGCGCCCAGCGGGGTGAAGGTCGCGATGTGTCCCATCTCCGGGCTTTCGGCCCGCCATGCGCCGTTGGAGTACCCGTCCGGAGCGGCGCTGTAGAGCCGGATGAACCCGGCGGTGGCATTGCGGGTGCCGTCGGTCAACCAGACCATCAGCCGGCGGTGATGGCGGGTACGGGCGAAGCGCAGCATCGCGTCGCGGTCGGTGAAGAACGCGATGGTGCCGAGGGTCAACGGAAACTGCCAGTAGACCGTGTGCCAGCAGTAGCCGGACATCCGGCGCATGTCCCGGACCATCCGGAACCAGGCCGGCGCCAGTCGCAGCAGCACCAGGGGATTGGCGTACCGGGTCCCACCGATGAACATGGCACCGGCGCGGGCCTGGGCGGGAGCGCGGGAGAAGTCGCGAGTACGCATGGTCACCTCACCAGGTAGACGTTCTTGATCTTCTGCTGCCCGGCGAACGGGCCACCGCCGGGTTCGTGCAACTCCACTCGCAGGTCACCGGCGGTCGGGTCCTCCACGAGGGACTGGGCGAAGTCCCGGGAGACCGAGGTGAGATGGCGGCGTACGCCGCTGCGGCACGCGGCGGCGAGCGCGTCGCGCTGCGCGGCGGCCAGCGGGCGGCGCAGTTCGACGTGGATCACCGGCCGGGTCTCCAGCGTCGCGTCCTCGACCAACGCCAGACAGAAGCGGTTGATCTCGGCGGCGTGCGGATTGCCGGTGTAGAGGCCGTACTCGACGTCCTGGGGGTAGAGGTTGGCCCCCAGGTAGGAGACAGTGGAATCGCGCCGTCCGAACAGCAGCAACACCGGCAGGGTCATCCGCTCGGCGGAGACGGCGGTGCGGAACTCGGCCCCGCGTACCGGGTCGGCCTGCGCCAGCTCGACGATCCGCCGGTACGGCACCAGCAGCGCCTCGTCCCCGATGTTGTAGCGCAACCGGGGTTGCAGCACGTCGGTGGTGACCGTGCAGACCAACTCCCGCCGCTCGTTGGTCTCCAGGTAGGTGCTGAACGGGTTGTACTGGAACACCATCGGCAGCCGCTGCTCGTCGGCGCCGAGCAGCGCGGTCCGTAGGGCGCGGTCGGTCTGCAACCGCCGTCGCAGCCACACCGTGAGCCGGGTCTCCGCACCGATGCCGATGGTCAGGTCCGACGCACCGTACGCCGAACGCACAAGCGCGAACCGCTGCTCCAGGTAGTCGCGCAGCGCCTCGGTCATTCCCTCGCCGCCGCAGCTGGCGAAGATGCGGTACCGCGACCACGGGAAGCCCTCGGCGTCGAGCCGGTCGCGCAGGTGTTTCAGGAACGGCGGATACGCGGTCACCAGGTAGTCGAAGTCGGAACCGAATTCACGGAGCGTGTCGACGATCTTCCCGAGGTCCGGGCCGGTGTTCTTCACCACGGCGATGCGGGCCATCGCGGCGCCGGTCGTCGTCCCGGTCGCCCAGGCGCCCATCGAGTAGGCGTTGATGACGAACGGTCGGCGCATCGGAAACACCAGCCCGGTGTAGCCGGCGATGTCGCGGTGCACCGCGCGCAGTTCCCGCTCCGCGCGGGGCCAGTTGAACGGCTGCCCGGACGAGCCGGCCGACTCGTCGACCACCACCCCACGAGTGGGTAGCCGTCCCCGCCAGCAGCGCGCGGCGGCGTCGTAGGCCGTGACGTAGCGGAGCTTGTCGGTCTCCGGAAAGTCGTCGAGTCGGCGGCGGTTACCGGCGGGGCGGGCCCGCAGGAAGGCCCGGTAGGCGGGTACCTGCCGGGCGGCTCGTACGCAGATCGCCGCCGCGTTCGCCGCGGCCAGCCGGTCCAGGAACGGGTGGTGCCGCCGCGCCAGCCACCGCCACCCGGCGGGGTGGCGGCCGGCGAGCCGGCTCAGCGCGGCGACCAGCCGGCCGAGGGTCGCCAGGACGACCTGCCGGGCACGCGCGGCCACGACCGGCAAGGGGGAATCGGCGGTACGCAGGGCAGGGTGTCGGTGTGGCAGTTCGGCCATGACGACATCCTGTCGACGCCGCGGCGTCGACACCTGAGCCCACGCACGGTCCCCGCTGAGTATCCCTACCCAGCCGGCTTCACGTGTTACTCGTTGAGCAGCTGCTCGCGGAGGATGTCGGCGTGCCCACAGTGCTGGGCGAGTTCGCGCAGCACGTGCAGGTACACCCACCGTAGTGGCAGCGGGCCCCGTCGGTTGCCGCGCAGTGTGTCGTCCAGATCCAGGGACGACGTCGCCTGGCGTGACGCCTCGCAGGCCTCGCGGTGCGCCTGCTGGACGCTGGCGATCGTGTCGCCGTCGTCGAGGACGAACGAGTCGTCCGGCGTCGCCGGAATGCCGATCTCAGCGCGCGACCGGCACGTGACGGCTTCGTCGAACCAGACCTTCTCCACGAAGGTCGCATGCTTCACCAGCCCCAGCAGCGTGGTTCGGGAAACCACCAACGAGCGGCGTGCCTGCTCCTCGGTCAGCCCGTCCAGGCAGCTGGTGAGCGCCCTGCGGTGCTCGTCGATGAACGCCTCGAACTGGGCCTTGGCCGGCTGTGCGACGACCTGGTCGGCGAAGGTGGGTGGGTAGGAAGGCATGGACGTAGCATCTCAGACCGCCACTCAGCAGCGGCCACACCGCTCCTAGACTCCGTCGGGTGATCGTACGCAGGGCTGGCGTGGCAGACGTGGCGGCGCTCGCGGAACTACGCGGCATCGACGGGAACACGCTCCGGGCGTACGCCGACTGGGTGGCCGCCCACGCGCAGACGCACCTGCCGTTCGTCGCTGAGATCGACGGACTGGTGGTGGGTGCCGCCTGGCTCCATGTCGCGCAACGGGTGCCAGGTAACGGAGCGCTTGAGCGCTGGTACGGCGACATCCAGTCGGTCGAGGTCCGCGCGGAGTACCGCAACCGCGGCATCGGCGGCGCACTGATGGCCGCGATCCTGGCCGAGGCCCGCGCCCGGGGGCTGCTGCACGTGACCGTCCACTCCGGCCGCCGCGCGGTCGACTTCTACCTGCGCAACGGCTTCACCCAGCATCGCCAGATCCTGCTCTGGGAGCCGACGCACCGGCCGCCGTCGTGACCGTACGCGGCCGTTCGCTTGCTGCGACCCACCCTGCCCGACCCGGGCCTGCCCGGGCCTGGCTCGGCGGCGTAAATCGGTCGCGTGCGGTGCGGCCGGCGGGGACGATACGGCGATGCCCGGTGCACCCGAGGGATTCACCTACCGCCTCCGCAAGAACGGTGACGTCGAACTGCTCCATCACAGCCGGCCGGCCGGCGTGCTTCGGGGTTCCGCTGCGGCCCGGTTCCTGATCGACGTCAACACCGAAGATCCTCAGGAGTTGATGGCGCGCATCACCGGCAACTACAAACACGGCAACGAGCGGACGGCCAAGAAACACCCCCGCAACCGCCACCGGTAGCCCACGTCGGTGTGCCGACACCTCCCCCGGTCCAGCTGTGGCCGGATTCCGGCAGCCTGTAGTCGGGCCGTCAGGTGTCGGTTTCGAGGGCGAAGGTGTTGCCGTCGGGATCCTGGAACCACGCGATGCGTCCACCGCCGGCCCGAGCGGTGATTCCCCTGGCGTCATGGTCCAACTGGTCGTACCGGATGATGTCGACGCCGGACGAGACGAGTTCGTCGACGATCTGGTCGATGTCGTCGACGTACCAGGTCGCCAGGGTCGCCGGGCTTTTCCCGGCAGTGACCGACTGGTAGACGTTCAGCGCCATCCTGCCACCGCAACCATAGATGCGGCTGCCGTCGGCGATCTGGGCGCTGGGGCCGGACTGTAATGCCTGGAGGCCGAGCTTGCCTTCGTAGAACGCGATCGCCAGTTGGATGTCGGACACCGCGATCGACACTCTGAGGTCGTACCTGCTCAACGGCATGCACCACTGTCGCACAGGGCTAGCCGACCGGAGGGCTTACCAGCATGGTCCTGCCTCGCAGGTCGGCTACCAGACCATCGCACCAGTACCACCGAAGGTGCCGGTCCTCGAAGCCCCGGAACTCCGCGCAGATGCGGAACTCCAGCCGTACCCAGAAGTCCTGCTCATCCATGGCGACCCCCACCGACAACCGGGTGCCATCGCACCGTACGCCACGTTCGATGACTGATCGACGGGCTACTGTCGCTCGCGTACCAGATCGCGCTCAGACCTCCATAGTCAGACGAGGACGGCTCAGTGAGTGATGTTCCGGATCTCGGCCCCGTGCCGCAGCGCATCACCGTCGACGCGGAACAGGTGCGTCGGCTCGTCGCCGACCAGTTCCCGCACCTGGCCGACCTCCCGGTCGAGCCGGTGGCCAACGGCGGCTGGGACAACTGGACCTTCCACCTCGGTCCCGACCTGCTGGTGCGTCTACCCAGCGCTGCCGAGTACGCCCTGGCGGTCGACAAGGAACATCGTTGGCTGCCGGCCCTCGCTGCCCGGCTGCCGCTGCCCATCCCCACCCCGGTGGCGAAAGGCAGACCCGACGCGAGTTATCCCTACCCGTGGTCGATCTACAGGTGGCTCGACGGCGAGCCGGCCAGCCTGGACCGCATCGACGACCCGGCGCGATTCGCAATCGACCTGGCCGAGTTCCTGGTGGCGTTGCGGGCCGTCGACGCCGCTGGCGGTCCGCAGCCGGGTGTCCACAACTGGTTCCGGGGTGGCACCCTGCGCACCTACGACAAGCTTGTTGAGCAGGCGCTTGCGGAGTTGGACGGCCACGTCCATGCCGAGCTGGTGCGCGAGATCTGGGCGACGGCACTCGACGCCCGCTGGGACGGTGTCGACCGGTGGTTCCACGGGGACATCGCCCAGGGCAACCTTCTGCTTGCTGACGGCCAACTGGCGGCCGTCATCGACTTCGGGACCTGCGGCGTCGGTGACCCGGCCTGCGATCTGGCGATCGCCTGGACGTTGCTGACCGCCGAAGGCCGGCAGGAATTCCGTGCCCGGCTGTCGGTGGATGATGCGGCGTGGGCGCGCGGCCGTGGCTGGGCCCTCTGGAAAACCCTCGCCACCTGCGCCTCCACCTTCGATGCCCCCGAGGACGCAGCAGAGTTCGCGGACGCGCACCGCATTCTCGCCGGCATCCTCTCCGACTACGTGCCCAGCACTGTCACCAAGCCTCGCCGGCAACAGTGACACCCGCCCTGGCACCCCTCGGCCCCGGCCGGAGCGTTAGGTTGGGACAGATGCGCACCATCGCGAGCGATCGCCTGCTGCTGCGTCCCTGGCGCGAGGAGGACGCCGACTTCCTTCTGGATCTCGAGTCGCGCTGGGAGGTGGTGCGGTTCCTGGGCGCGCGGCCGACACTCCTGAACAGCCGCGAGGACGCCCTCGCCTCGATCGCACGCCGACGCGCCATCGACGATCCGATCCACGGGATCTGGGCCATCACCACCGCGACGGACCGCCAACTGGTGGGCAACGTCCTGCTCAAGCCGATTCCCCTGTCGGCCGGCGAACCTACTGACGGCCCGACCGATGTCGAGATCGGCTGGCACCTGCATCCGGACGCCTGGGGGCACGGCTACGCCACCGAAGCAGCGGCGGCGGTCCTGGACGACGCGTTCGAACGAGGTCTGACGAGGGCCATCGCGGTCACGAACCCCGACAACCATGCCTCCCAAGCCGTCTGCCGGCGGCTCGGCATGACGCGCCTCGGCCGGACGACGAGGTACTACGACACGACGAACGAACTCTTCGAGAAGCTGGCCGGCTGATCGGCACAAAGACCGCGACAGCCATCTTCGCGTCGTGGTGTTTGCACGTACGTTTTCCGGGTGACCGTGTACGACATAGCCGCCAAGCTGCCGCCCATCGACGTGCTGCGGGATCGCTGCAAGGCACTCGCCGTGCTGGAGTGCATCGTCGACGGTGCCGAGCCCCACTACGCCTACACCCGCGCCTGGGGCGACGACGAGGCGGCACTGATGAACAACGGCACCGGCGACGAGTGGGCGGTCGTGTTCACCGCCGATGGTGCGTTCATCCGCGCCTTCGCCCACGAATCGGCGATGACGCCTTACCGCGATCCGGACCACGAGCTGTGGCCCGGGCTGCTCGACGGCATCCCGTCGGCGTTCCGTCCGCTGCTCGACGACATCGTCGACCAGTACGTGCAGTTCGCCGAGGACTACTACGAGATCGAGGTGAACCGGAAGGCCATCGAGCACATCGTCGCGCACCGCCCGCTCACTGACGTCGTGGTGCAGGCTCTGAATCCGGACGTGACCGCTGCGGGGCTGCACGAGGAGATCACCGCGATCGGATATCCGCTCGCCGCAGCGGCCTGACCGGCCCTTGACCTCGGCATCGGGACGTGTCGACCGTTCCGAGCCCCGCCCTGGCCCGCTACGGCGCGGGTTCGAGTACGACGACGGGGATCTGGCGGGTGGTCTTTCGCTCGTATTCGGCGAAGAATGGGTACGCAGCCTTCTGCGCGCTCCAGATCCGTTCCCGCTCGTCTCCGGTGGCCACCCGGGCGACCAACTCGACCGTGTCCGTGCCGATCTCCGCTCGCGTCTGCGGATTCGCGATCAGGTTGTGATACCAGTCAGGGTTGGTGGGCGCGCCGGCCTTGGACGCGAACACGGCGTAGCCGCCGTCCACCTTCTGGTACATCATCGGGTGTACGCGGGGCTGGCCGCTCTTGGCGCCGACCGTGTGCAACAGCAGCAGCGGCTCGCCGGCGAAGTGACCGCCCACCTGCCCGCCGTTGGCGCGAAACTCGGCGATGACCTTGTCGTTCCAGTCGCTCATGTCTTCCCCTCGACCAGTGCGTGCCGGCTTCTTGAGTCCGATTCTGACAGTTCCGGCTCCGCCTCACCCCGTGACGCGACCGGGCACCGCGCGAGCTTCTCCACCGACCGTCCGTGGCGGGTGGTCACTGCCCGTGGGACGCGGACAACGGCAGGAGTGGACGGACAACGGCCCGGGTCAACGCGTCCATCCTGGTGTCAAGCGTCGATGATCGAGACGCGGTTGGGGTTGCTCGGCTCGGGCTGAAACATGGTCAGCAGGCTCTCGCCCTCGGCCACGACGGCGTCGCGCTCGTCCGTCGTGAGCGTACGTAGCGGCGTGATCCGTAACGTCGCCGCGCCGTTGTCGGCGGTGACCGCCCAGGTGCCCGAGACCCGTCCGTCGACCAACAGGAAACGCGCGCCGGTGACGCTCAGCCCGCGATGTTCGACGTCGATGACGCGGCTGCGGTCGTCGTAGCCGAGCACCGCGTTGTCGAACGCCGGCAGGAACCGCGGCGGCGCGGGGGTGTGCGGGTCGGGCAGTGCGCCGTCCGGCACGTCGAGCAACTCGCGGCCGCGCTCGTCGCGGAACGTCCGCAACGAGGGGCGCAACCGTTGGACGGACTCCCGCAGCCCGCCCAACCCGGACCAGGCTCGGATGTCGGCGGTGGCCGCCGGGCCGTACGCGGCGAGGTAGCGCAGGACCAGCGCGTCGACGGTGGCGGGCGACGTCGACGCCAACGGCCGACCCAACCACGTCTCGATGGTGGTGTTGTACGCGGCCGCGCGCTCACCCCAGACACCACGCGGTGGCACCTGCACGAGCGGCACGAGCGTGCTGAGCGCGTCGCCCAACGTGCGCGCCTGCACACCCGGCCAACGGTCGGCAATCACGCGGGCCGCCTCGGTGAGCATGCGCGGCCGCTCCTCGAACAACGGTCTGCCCAGTTTCGTCAGCTCGTCGAGGTCGACGCCGGGCAGCGCCCGGCGCAACGTCGACCACATGCGTGAGACCAGCATCGTCTGGTGCACCGGCCGCAGCGTGACGCAGTCGTCGGCGGTCACCAGGTGCAGGGTGCGGCGCATCAGCAGGGTGCGGACGGCCCGGCGGCTCAGCAGCAGCTCGGCCAGCGCCGCCGGCTGGAAACCGGCCAGCCGGCTCCACAACCCGACGTAGGGCTCCAACGGCTCCTGCGCCTGCAACCCCACCAGGTGCTCAAGGGTGTCAGCGACCGGCATGTCGTGCCGTTGCATCAGGAGCTGACGGGCCAGCAGCGCCCGGTTGAGGGCACGACGGTCGAGCACGCTCATGGCGCCGACGCTATCGCCCACCCCGGACATCTTCTGCTCGGCGGATCCAGGTGTGCGACGGCTTTACCCTCGCACGCTGGTCAGGCTACGAGCAGGCGGAGACCGAGCTCCGCCGTGTCGAGGGCGACCAGGTCGCGGTTGCGCTCGGCCCACCGACCCGAGGACAGGTCCTCGCGGAGTCTGCTGACCGCCCGCTGCTCGGCCTGCGGTCCGACCCGGGCCCACACCGAAACCGCGCGGCGTACGTGTTCGTCCAGGTACGCCTCAGGTCGACGCCAGTACGCCTCAAAGAACCCGTCGACGCAGTCCCAGGGCACGAGCACCGGCTCGGCGCGCCCGCCGATCGCATTGGCCAGATCGGCCAGCGACGGCCACCCGACGAGGAGGTCAGCGAACTCCGGCAGATAATCGCGGGTGAGCCAGAATCGTTGACGCCAGCCGGTGTCGTCGGCGTCGTACGTGAACACCACCACGCGGCGGGCCACCCGTCGCATCTCGCGCAGCCCGGCGACGGGGTCGGGCCAGTGGTGCACCGTGCTGACCGCCATCGCGGCATCGAACGACTGGTCCTCGAACGGCAGACTCTGCGCAGCGGCGGCCACGCACGGTGCCGCGCCCGGAGGACGCAGCGCCCGCATGACCGCCGACGGCTCCACCGCGGTGACGTCGCGGTCGGGCGGCTCGTACGAGCCGGTGCCGGCTCCGATGTTGAGCACCGTCCGGGCGTCACCCAACGCATCCCAGATGCGCGCGGCAATCCGTGGCTCGGTGCGCCGCGTCGCGGGATAGTCGGCTCCGATGGCGTCGTACAACTGTGCCCCGAACACTCTCAGCTGCTCCTCCGGTGTCGTCCTGATTCCCCTCGCCCGTGCCTCCAGCTCCCGGTCGATGGCCGTCACCATGGCGGCAGCGCGATCACGCTGATCCATCAGCAGGCCCCGCAGCCGGCACAGATGTGCGACCGTGTCCGTGGTCGGATCGTCGACCAGGTCCGCGATCTCGCGCAGACCGAAGCCGAGCCGCCGGTAGGCGAGCACCTCCCGGAGCCGCTCCACATCGTCGGCGGAGTAGGCCCGGTGTCCGGCCGCGGTTCGGGTGGACGGTTCGAGGAGGCCGATCTCGTCGTAGTGGTGCAGGGTGCGGACGCTGACGCCGGCCAGCTCCGCCACCCGTCCCACGGTCAGATGCTCCGCCATGGCACGACTATCGGGCATCACGCCGCGTGAGGAACAAGGCTCGCCGCCGCCCGATCTTCCTCAGGTCCGCGCCAACGTCTGCGCGCGAGCGCGACCGTATTCGGCCAGGGCGTGAAAGGCGGCCTTCGGCGTCCACGAGCCGTCGGGCAGTACCCGCACGATGCCGCGCGCGGCCAGGTCGTAGTCGTGCGCGGGGTCGCCGGTGGTGGGTAGGTGCCGGTTCGCGAACGTGTAGACGAACGCTGCCTCCACACCGCCACGCTCGTAGTCGCGTAGCAGATCCAGCAGGTAGCGGGACTGGCCTGCCTCGTCCCGTTCCAGGCTGGTGGTGAGCTGCGCGGCACGGCCCTGCTCGTCGTAGGTCACCGGCTCCGTCGCGCCCGCGACGTCGGCCGCGCCCCGGAAGGTGCAGCAGCCGAACTCGGTCACGGCGTACGGCTTGCCCTGCCCCACGGCAGCGGCCAGGGTCTGCGGAAATGCCGCGGCGTTCGTCGCGTCACGGTAGCCGGCGTCGCTGGCGATGATGTCGAACGGCGCCCAGTCGACGTCTTCCAGGGGGATCGCGGCGTAACCGACCAGGCCGCCGAACCGCTGCCGCACCGCAGGCATCACCTCGGCGAAAAAGTCGTGCACGGCGGCTCGGGCTATCGGGACCGCCTCCCGCATGCGCATCGGATCGGCGAACAGTGCCATCCGCTCGACGAGGTCACGACCGGGCAGGAATCCATCGGTGAACAGGGAGATCTCGGAGCCGGTGAGGTACACGACCGAGGCGCCGGTGCGGCGGAGCCGCTCGGCCCGCTCGGCGCCGTCGAGCAGGAACGCTTTGAGCCCGTCGCGGTCGAGGCCATTGGTGAAGGGGGAGTACCACACCTCGAGCCCCGATTCGACGGCGAATCGCGCGGCCAACTCCAGCCGGTCCTGGACACCGCCGGTGAGGCGTACCGCGTCGCAGTGCAACTCCTCGCGGATGACGCGCAGGTCGCGCCGGACGGTCTCGGGGTCGAACGGCTCGTGGGTGGTGGAGCCGGCGCTGACGAAGCCGGTGTCGTAGTTCATGCCGAAGACACGCACGGGGACCTCCTCGCCCTTAGGGTACGCGCAGTACCGTACAGGGTACGTCTAGTACCCTGCAATGAATGGGCACCAGACGCCGGGGCGAGGAACTGGAACGGGCGATCCTGCAGGCGGCGGCGGAGGAACTGGCCCGGTCCGGTTATGCGGGGATGACCATGGACCGGGTCGCCGCCCGGGCCGGAACCAACAAGAACGCCATCTACCGCCGGTGGCCGCATCGGGCGGCGTTGGGCGTCGCCGCGTACCGTCACCTCTCCGACGTCGCGATGCCGAACCCCGACACCGGTACGCTGCGGGGCGATGCGCTCGAGATGCTGCGGCAGGCGAACGAGACGTGGTCCTCGCCGCACGGAGCGGTCCTGCGCAGCCTGCTGGCCGCGGCGGCGGACGACCCGGCGCTGCTCGACCTGATGCGCGAACGATCAGGCGCGGACACCATGGACCGTGCCTGGCTGGCCATGCTCGCCCGCGCGGTCGCCCGCGGTGAGGCGCCGCCGACGGCCGTGCATCCGCGGGTCGCGGCCGCGCCGATGATGCTGCTGAGAGCCGAGTACGCGATGCGCGGCATACCGTCGGTCCCCGACGAGGTCCTGATCGAAATCGTCGACGAGGTCTTCCTGCCGCTCGTACGCGGTCGCGTCTGACCCACTCGACGGCGGTGGGCCGACGCGGGGCTGGCCGGGGTCGGGGCGGGGCTACGCTGACCGGGTGCGGTTGGTCATCATGGCAGACACCCACCTGCCGAAACGTGCCCGGGACCTGCCGCCCGGGCTGTGGGCCGCCGTGGACGCCGCAGACCTTGTCATCCATGCCGGCGACTGGGTCGACGCCGCCCTGCTCGACGAGCTGGAGCGGCGCGCTGCCCGGCTGATCGGCGTCCACGGCAACAACGACGGTGCCGACCTGCGTGCCCGGCTGCCGGAGATCGCCCGCGTGGACGTCGGCGGGATGCGCATCGCGGTGGTGCACGAGACCGGGCCGGCCAGTGGCCGGGAGCGGCGGTGCGCGGCGAGCTTCCCCGACTGCGACCTGCTCGTCTTCGGTCACTCCCACATCCCCTGGGACAGCGAGGCGCCCGGCGGCCTGCGGTTGCTCAATCCCGGCTCGCCGACCGACCGGCGCCGCCAGCCGTACGCGACGTACCTCACCTGCGAACTGGCCGACGGTCGGCTCGACGCCGTCACCCTGCACGAGGTGCCGCGCCAGCCGTAGCCGGGACGCGGGCCGGCCTAGTCTGGACGCATGCCGAAAGCCATCTGGAACGACCTGGTCATCGCCGAGAGCCCGGACACCGTCGTGGTCGAGGGCAACCACTATTTCCCCCGCGCCGCGCTCCGCGACGACCTGCTGCGGGACTCCGACACCCACACGGTCTGCCCGTGGAAGGGCACCGCGTCGTACTACACGCTGGAGCACGACGGGCAGACCAGTGTGGACGCGGTCTGGTACTACCCGCAGCCGCTGCCCGAGGCCGAGATGATCCGGGACCGGGTCGCGTTCTGGAAGGACGTCAAGGTCGTCGGGGACGACTGACGTCGATGTCAGCGCCCGAGGGTGCTGTCGAAGGCGGTCAGCCGCTGCATGAACCAGGACGGGTCGGCCAGGTGGGGGTAGTGGGTGACGGTGGGCGACATCTCGACGACCGCACCGGGAATTCGACTGCCCAGCCAGGCCGGATAATCGTCGGCCACGGGTAGGCCGTGTAGCGACAGGAAGGGTGTGGGCTGCCGCATCGCCATCACGTTCGCCATGAACGCGGCCAGTTCCGGCGGTTCGAGGTCGAGCAGGGGCGCCCATGCTCCGAGCAGTACGTCCTGGCGCAGCGTTCGGTTCTTGCTGATCTCTTCGGCGACGGCGGTGTTCAGCTGCCCGTACATCCTGGCCAACGCCGACGTCATGAACTCGGCGAAACCCTCCCCTCGCAAGGCCCTGGCCGCCCGTGCCGGCAGCGGTTCCACGTCGAGCGTCTGATCGACGGTGACCACACCGCGCGTCGGGAAACGGGCGGCGTAGGCAGTCGCCACCACCCCGCCGAAAGAGTGCCCCACGACCAGCGGATCCTGCTCGATTCCCAGGGCGCGGACGAGTCCGTGGAGGTCGTCGGCCATGCTCAGCGGGTCGTACGGCGGCACTCGTGGCGAGGTGCCATGGCCGCGCAGGTCGACGCGGACCGTACGGAAGTGCGCGGCCAGCGGCACCCGAGCCCAGGAATGGCGGTCCTCGGTCATGCCATGGATCGCGACGAGGAGTGGTCCGATGCCATCGACGTCATGGGCAAGCGGGACGGTCAGCTTCATCGGTGCGTACCTTCCGGTCCGCCGTTCCGGAGACTGGCGCGAACGAGGCTGCGGGCCAGGCGGGTGCTCTCCGGGAGCGTGTCGAGGGCGAGTGGTTGGGTGGCGAGAGCGCCCTCGTGCAGCACGAGGAGCCGGGTGGCAAGGGTGGCGGGTTGTGCGCAGCCGGCCGCGGCGGCGAGTTTCCTGAAGAGATTCAGCAGCCAGTGCTTCTGGTCTGCGGCGATGCGGTGGGCGGGATGCGCCGGGTCCGGGAGTTCGGCCAGCGCGTTGATGAACGCGCAGCCGCGGGTGTTGGTCCTGCTCCAGGCTCGCAGCGCGTCGAACGGCGCGGTGACCGCCGCGACCGGATCGTCGCACGCGTCGACGGTGTCGTGGACGAGCGACCGCCAGCGTCGGTCGCGCTCGGTGAGGTACGCGGAGACGAGGTGGTCTTTTGAGCCGAACTGGTTGTACAGGGTCCGTTTGGTCAGACCCGAGTGCTCGGCGATGAGATCCACGCCGACGGCGGTGATCCCGCGGTCGTAGAAAAGCTCCTCGGCAGCCGCGAGAATGCGCTGGCCAGCCGGGGTGCGGAACCGCTTTTCCGGCATCTGGGGCTCCTCCTCACCGATCGCTGTACGCTGGGTGGTTCACAGATCAGTGTACTTTGCGAGGGGGGGGCAGGCTGATGGCGGTGCCGACGACCATGCGTGCGGTGCGGATCACCCGGCACGGTGGACCGGACGTGCTGACCGAGGCGGAGGTGACCGTGCCCGCCCTGGCGGCGGGGGAGGTGCTGGTGAAGGTCGGCGCGGTGGCGCTGAACAACACAGACCTGTGGACCAGGGAGGGTGCCTACGGTCGCCCGGGGGACCCGCAGGCGCGGTCGGGCTGGCGGGGGCCGATCGAGTTCCCTCGCATCCAGGGCGCCGACGTGGCCGGCCGGGTCGTGTCGGTGGGGTCCGGCGTGGACGCGAGCCTCGTCGGTCGCAGGGTGGTGGTCGATCCGGCGATCTACGACGCCGACGGGCCGGACGCGAACCCGGTCGGCCTGATGGGCAGCGAACGCGACGGTGGTTACGCCGAGTACGTGACCGCACCGGCGCGGCAGGTGCACGACATGACGGAGTCGCCGCTCGTGGACGATCAGCTCGCGGCGTTGCCGACGGCGTACGGCACGGCGCTGGGCATGATCGAGCGGGGCCGGCTGCGGGCCGGGGAGACCGTCCTGGTCTCGGGAGCCTCCGGCGGTGTGGGACTGGCGCTGGTGCAGATCGCGCGGGCGCGCGGCGCGCGGGTGCTGGCCATCAGCAGCGGGAAGAAGATCGACGCGGTGCGCGGGGCGGGAGCGCACGACGTGGTGGACCGCGCGCAGGACGTCGTCGAGCAGGTCCGCGCCATCGCCCCGGAGGGCATCGACGTGGGGCTCGACGTCGTCGCCGGCGACCTCGTGGACGCGGGTCTGCCCCTGTTGCGCGACGGCGGCCGGTGGGTCATCGCCGGTGCGCTCGGCGGCTACCAGGTGGCCTTCGACGTGCGCCGCCTCTACCTGCACAACGCGCAGTTGATCGGCTCCGCGATGCACAGCCCGGCACACTTCGAACTCCTGATGGACTTGGCCCGGCAAGGTGAGATCGCACCCGTCATCGCGGCGACCTTCCCGCTGCACCAGGCCGCTGCCGCCCAGGAGGAACTCGCCCGTCGGCAGCACGTGGGAAAGATCGTCCTGGTCCCGTAGCGGCCCCGTCGGAGGTGACATCCTGCCGTTCGTCCTTCACGCCGGTCGGCGGTGCAGCTCCAGGACGCCCCGGTCGAGGACCAGCCGGCCCTGACCGTCGACCGCCTGGAAGAGCGCACCACCCGGCCGCCGCCACACCAGTACGGCGAGGGTGTCGCCGGGAAACAGTGGCGCGCTGAACCGGGCGGTGATCCGGTGAATCAGGTCGGGATCCCCGTCGGCCACCGAGTGCAGCAGCGTCCGGGCGGCGAAGCCGTACGTACACAGTCCGTGCAGCACGGGACGGCGTAGCCCGGCGGCGCGGGCCACGGCCGGATCGGAGTGCAGCGGGTTGCGGTCGCCACTGAGCCGGTAGAGCAGGGCCTGGTCGGCGCGGATCTGATGGTGGCCGGTGTGATCGGGCTGCCCCGCCGGCCGCTCCCAGGCGGTGACCGGCGCGCGCTGTCCGCCGAACCGCCCGGCGTCGATGACGAACATGGCCCGCTCGACGGTGGCCAGCGGTGCGCCGTCCACGCCGTGGATCTCCGAGCGGTGGTGGACCAGGGCCCCGCGGGTCTGGTCGTACACGCCGGTGACGCTGGCGGTGGTGCGGGCCCGACCAGTCGGTGGAAACGGCCGGTGCAGGGTCAGCGTCTCAGCGGCGTGCCGGACGACGGCCGGTTCGCCGAGATACGGCGGTTCGGCGGCGAGCAGGGTGGCGAAGGTCGGCAGCGCGGCGTGCCGATGGCCGATGGAGTTCTCGGTGGTGAAACGCAGTTCGTCGGCGGGGTCGGCCTGCCCGGCGCCGACGCCGAGGGCGTAGAGGATCGTGTCGGTGACGGTCCACGTCCGCTCGGTCGTCGTTCGTGGGTAACAGTTCGGTGCGCAGAGTCGGGACGCCATCGCGGGTCCGACACGTTCAGTTACCGGCTCCGGCGGCGTTGATGCTGGCCGAGATTTCGGATTCGCCGCATCAACTGGGTTTTTCAGGCACTCCACGGTCGGTGTCTCCTCGATGCGGGGCAAGCGAACTGGGGCCGTACGGCGGAATCTGGCTACTGTCTGTGTCGAGAGCCCAGTGGCCGAAACTCTTGACGTTGTAAACCGCCTCACAGTAGCGTCCCATATTAAGCAACCAAGACCACAATATGAGCCGCTGAAGTCTGGGGTAGCCATGAGAATGCGAGTGCGGGCCGCGGCCGCAGCCCTGCTGATGACCGTCGCCGTGGCGGGGTGTTCCGAGAACCAGTCCTCCGGGGAGCCCGACGGCGACAGCGCCGCCCCCTCCGCCGCCGTCAACTTCGGCGTCGGCGTCGACCCGGCGTACTCGCCGATCTACCTGGCCAACCAGGAGAACCTCTTCGAGCAGGCCGGCCTCAACGTGACCGTCACCCAGTACCAGGAGGGCACCGGCGGGCTCGACGCCATCCTGGCCAAACAGGGCCAGGTCACCGCCAGCACCGAGTCGAGCCTGCTCAACCGGGCGACCCGGGGCGACATCAAGGGACTCGCGGTCTTCTCCCAGTCGCCCAGCTTCATCAAGCTCGTCGCCCGGTCCGGCATCACCGACGTCGCCGGCATCAAGAAGTACGGCGTCGTGCCGGGGACCGTGAACGAGTACGCCACCAACAAGGTGCTCGACAGCGAGGGCATCAGCCGCGACGCGGTCGAGTTCGTCAACGCCTCGCCCGCCGAG
Organism: Micromonospora sediminimaris; assembly: GCF_016863575.1. Lineage (NCBI taxonomy): Bacteria > Bacillati > Actinomycetota > Actinomycetes > Micromonosporales > Micromonosporaceae > Micromonospora > Micromonospora sediminimaris. The sequence goes on along the minus strand of NZ_BOPD01000022.1, from coordinate 35,747 downwards.
ATGCCGGCACTGCTGCAGCGCGGCGACGTCGACGGCTACATCATGTGGGAGCCGTGGCCGTCGCGTGGCGTCGCCAACGGCGGCACGGTGCTGCTGACAAGCGGGGACATCGGCTACGTCTACAACCTGATCATCGGTGTCGACGGCGCCTGGTACGAGGCCAACAAGGAGACCGCCAAGAAGGTCGTCGACACCATCGCGACGGCGTGCGAGCAGCTCACCGCCGACCCCGCCAAGGCCGGCACGGTCACCGAGGCGGCGATCAAGGTGCCGGCGGCGGAGGCCCAGGCCCTCCTCGAAGGTGTCCAGTGCCAGGTCCGGGACTTCACCGACGAGGACATCGCCCGCTACAACGAGATCGCCCAGTTCCAGCAGGACAGCAAGATCGTGGATCAGAAGGCCGACCCGGCGGCGGTCATGGTCAGGGGAGTGGTGTGAACCGCTCCGGCTCCCCGGTGTCCGTACGCGACGTCGACATCCGCTTCGACGACTTCGTGGCGGTCCGCCAGGCGAACCTGGACATCGCCGGTGGGGAGTTCGTCTGCCTGCTCGGCCCCAGCGGTTGCGGCAAGTCCACGCTGCTCAACGCGATCGCCGGGTTCGTCAAGCCGGTCGGTGGGGAGGTGACCTGCGCCGGTGCGCGGGTCACCGGCCCCGACGTGTCGCGCGGGGTGGTGTTCCAGAGCGCCGAGGCCCTCTTCCCGTGGCTGACCGTACGCCAGAACGTCGACTTCGGCCCGCGGATGCGCGGCGTCGGCAAGGCGCAGCGGGCCAGCGCCGTGGACCGCTACCTGGCCATGGTCGGGCTCAGTCACAGCGCCGACCGGTTCCCCGGCCAGCTCTCCGGCGGCATGCGCCAGCGTGCGCAGCTGGCCCGGGTGCTGGCCAACGAACCGTCAGTCGTGCTGATGGACGAGCCGTTCGGCGCGTTGGACGCGCAGACCCGGCTGGTGATGCAGGTCGAACTCGACCGGATCTGGCGGGAGACCGGCGCGACGATCGTGTTCGTCACCCACGACATCGGCGAGGCGATCCTGCTCGGCGACCGGATCGTCACCATGACCGCCGGCCCGTCGGCGGCGATCAAGAACGTCTACCCGTGCGACCTGCCCCGGCCCCGCGACCTGACCGACCCGGCGAGCGCCGCGCTCTTCCGTCAGCTGCGCGAGGACATCGGCACCGAGGTGGCCCGGACCCTGCGCGCCCAGGGCCTCGACGACGGGCACGACGGGCCGGATGCCAGGCAGGCCGCCGGCCGGCCCGCCGACGAGGACAGGAGGACGCGACGATGAGCGTGGACGTCCGTACCGTCGCCGAGCGGACCGGCCGGACCGAGCCCAATCCGGCCCGCCGCCGCCGGAACCGGCCCCGGCTGACCCGGGTCGGGCTGTCGGTCCTGTCGGTGGCGCTCGGCATCGTCATCTGGGACCTGGTCAGCCGCAACTACACGGCCTTCTTCCTGCCGTCGCCGTTGCTCACCTGGCGCGGCGCGGTCGAACTGGTCCAGGACGGCACGCTGTGGAGTTCGGTGAACGCCTCGTCGACCCGGATCCTGACCGGTTGGGGACTGGGCGTCGTGATCGGCGTACCGGTCGGGCTGCTGATGGGCTGCGTGCCGTGGCTGCGGTTGATGCTGGACCCGTACATCCAGTTCTTCCGGTTCGTGCCGCCGATCGCCTTCGTCACGCTGGCGATCATCTGGCTCGGCCCGGGTGAGGCGTCGAAGGTCGCGCTGATCTTCTACACGACCGTCTTCATCGTCGCGCTCAACACGCTGGCCGGGGTCCTGTCGGTCGACGAGCTGCGGCTGCGGGCGGCCCGGGCCCTCGGCGCCAGTCCGGTTCGCACGCTGGTCTCGGTGGTGCTGCCCTCGACCGTGCCGCACGTCGTGACCGGCGCTCGGCTGGCCATGGGCAACTCCTTCCTGACGATCGTCTCCGCCGAGATCGTGGCGGCGCAGAGCGGCCTGGGTTCGCTGATCTGGACCGCCCGCAACTACGCCAAGACCGAGTGGGTCTTCGTCGGCATCATCGCCCTGGGCATGCTCGGCTACCTCTTCGACTGGATCCTGCGCATGGTCAGCAGCAGGACCCTGCGCCGCTACGGCGTCACCTTCTGACCAGGCCGCCCCGGCGGGCGGCCCGGCCACGTCGCGCCCCATTCCGCGCGCCCACCACTAGCGAAAGGCTCGCCATGCTGTGCATCGGCGTCGACATCGGTGGCACCTTCACCGACGTCATCGTGTACGAGCCGGCCACCGCCCGGCTCGCCGAGGCCAAGACCCTCTCCACGCCGGACGACCCGGCGGCGGCCATCTTCGAGGGCCTGGCCAAGCTCGGCGTACGCCTCGACGAGGTCGACCGGTTCGTCCACGGCACCACCCGGGTCACCAACGCGCTGTTGGAAGGCTCCGGTGAGCCGGTCAGCGTGGTGGCCACGGCGGGCTTCCGGGACGTCCTGGAAATGGGGTTGGGGCATCGGCCACAGCTCTACAGCGTCAAGGAGGCGGGACGTCCGCCGCTGGCCCCGCGTCGGCTGCGGCACGTGCTGCGGGAGCGGATCGGCGCCGACGGCAGCGTGGTGCAGCCGCTGGACAGCGCCGACCTCGACGCCGTGCTGGAGCGGGTGGCCGCCGCCGGGCCGAAGGCGGTCGCCGTCTGCCTGCTGCACTCCTACCGCAACCCGGCGCACGAGCGGGCGGCGGCCTCCCGGCTGGCCGAGCGCTACCCCGGTCTGGTCTGCACGATCTCCTCCGACGTGGTGCCGGAGCAGGGCGAGTACGAGCGGTTCACCACCACCGTGCTCAATGCCAGCGTCCGGTCGACGGTGGCGGACTACCTGCGCGGGCTCGGCACCACGCTCGCGGCCGGCGGCTACGCCCACCCTCTGTCGATCATGACCAGCAGTGGTGGGATCGTCTCCACCGAGGAGGCCGGCCGGCTGCCGATCAACCTGGCGTTGTCCGGTCCGGCCGGCGGAGTCGCCGCCAGCGTCCACGTCGCCGGGCTGGCCGGCTACCCGAACGTGATCACCTGTGACATCGGTGGCACCAGCACCGACGTCTGTCTGATCAAGAACGGCACCCCGTTGATGACGAACGACGGGAAGATCGCCGGCTACCCGAACCGCACCTTCCAGGTCGAGATCAACACGATCGGTGCCGGCGGCGGCTCGATCGCCTGGCGGGACCTGGGCGGTGAACTGCGGATCGGGCCACGCAGTGCCGGCTCGACCCCCGGTCCGGCCGCGTACGGTCGGGGCGGCACCGAGCCGACGACCACCGACGCGCACCTGGTCGTCGGCCACCTCGATCCGCAGGAGAGCCTCGGCGGCGAGGTACGCCTCGACGTCACCGCCGCCCGTGCCGCCGTGCACCGCCTCGCCGCCGAGTTCGGTCTCGACGACCTGGAACTGGCCCACGGCATCATCACCATCGCCACCACCAAGATGACCAGCGCGATCAAGGAGATCTCGGTCGCCTGCGGTCACGACCCTCGGGACTTCGTGCTGATGCCCTTCGGCGGGGCCGGCCCGATGCACGCCACCGTGCTCGCCGACGAACTGGGCATCCGCCGGGTACTGGTGCCACCGGTGCCGGGCAACTTCTCCGCGCTCGGCTTCGTCACCGCCCAGGCCCGGCACGACTACGTGCGTACGGTGCTGGTGCCCGCCGACGAGACGGGTCTCGGTGCCGTACGCGCCGTGGTGGCCGAACTGCGTGACGTCGCGCGGGCACAGCTCAAGGCGGAGGACGGCGTCGAACCCGACCAGGTCACGTTCGGCCTGTCGGTCGGCATGCGGTTCCGGGGGCAGTCCTTCGACCTCGCCGTACCCGTCGAGGAGGTGCCGGCGACCGCCGAGGAGCTGGTGGCGATGTTCCACGCCGCCTACGCCGAGCGGTACGCGTACGCCCGGTCCGGGCATCCGACCGAGATCGTCAACTGCCGGCTGACCGCGTTCGGTCCGCGGCCCGCCGTACGCTTCGCGCCCCCGGCCGGCGCCACGTCGCAGCCCGAACGGACCCGGATCTACGGCTCCGACGGCTGGGTCGACGCCACCGTGTGGCGGCGTACCGAGCTGGCCCCCGGCGGCGCGGTGTCCGGTCCGGCGGTCATCCGGGAGAACGGCAGCACGACCGTGGTCGGCGTCGGCTGGACCGCGACCGTCGACGACCACGGAAACCTGCTGCTCGTCAAGGAGTGACCCGGTGATCCCCTCCGCCTTCGACGCCATCGTTCTGGACCGCGCCGCCCGGGAACCGGACCGCCCGCTGTACGTCTTCGACGAGCGGGAACGGCCGGTGTCGACGGGTGAGTTCGCCGACCTGGCCGGCCGGGCAGCGGCGGCGCTGGCCGCGCTCGGGGTCGGTCGCGGCGACCGGATCGCGGTGTGGGCCGAGAACAGTCTGGGCTGGCTGGTCCTGCTGGCCGCCGCGAGTTGGCGGGGTGCCGCGCTGGTGACGCTGCATCCGGGTCTGAGCACCCCGGAGCTGACCGCGGCACTGGCCCGCAGCCGACCGCGCCGGCTCTTCGTCGCCAACCGGGTGCGGGACCGCGACGGCCCGGCCACCGCCGCGCAGGCCGTCGTCGGGCTGCCGCCCGACGCCCGCCCCGACGGCTGGCACGCGTTCGACGACGACCTGGTCGGACTGCCCGGCTGGACCGACGCTGTGCCGGCCCCGGCCGCGGACCCGGACGCCACCCTGAACATCCAGTTCACCTCGGGCTCGACCGGTCCGGCCAAGATGGTCTCGCTCAGTGCCCGCAACCTGATCGTCAACGCGCGGTGGACTGCCGACGCCGCCGGTCTCGGCACCGGCGACCGGATCGCCTCGCCGCTGCCGCTGGCGCACGCGGCGGGTCTCGGCAGTGGCGCCCTCCTGGCCCTGGTCACCGGGGCACTGTGGGTGTCGGTACGCCGCTTCCGGTCCGGCCCGGTGCTGGCCCAGATCGCCCGGCACCGGTGCACGGTGCTCCAGGCGGTGCCGACGATGGCGACGATGCTCGCCGACACCGTCGAGGCCGCCCCGGACCGCTTCGACCTGTCCTCGCTGCGGGTCGGCTTCCTCGGCGGCGCGCCCTGCGCACCGGCGCTGCTCGCCCGCACCCGGCGGGTGCTCGGGCTGGACCGCATCGCCGTGGTCTACGGGCAGACCGAGGCCGGACCGACGATAAGCGTCGACCCCGGCGACGGAAGCTGCGGCCGTCCCGGCGACACCGTCGGCCGGATCGTGCCGGACCTGTGCGCCGTCGTCGTCGCCCCCGGCACCCGGACCGAGCTGCCCACCGGCCGTCCCGGTGAGCTGCTGGTACGCGGCGAGTCGGTGACCGCCGGCTACGTCGACGACCCGGCTGCCACCCGCGCCACGGTCACCTCCGACGGCTGGCTACGAACCGGCGACCTGGGCGCGCTCGGCGCCGACCGGATCTTCACCCTCACCGGCCGGGTCAAGGAACTGATCATCCGGGGCGGTGAGAACGTCAGCCCGGCCGAGGTGGAGGCGGCGTTGCTCGACGACCCGGCCGTGGCCCAGGTGTGCGTACTCGGCGTGCCGTCGCCGCGCTGGGGTGAGGAGATCGGCGCCCTCGTCGTCGCCGTCACGGGCGCCGAGATCGACCCGGACCGGCTCACCGGGCTGGCCGCCGCCCGGCTGGCCCGGCACAAGGTGCCCACGCTGATCCGTACGGTGCCGGGGCTGCCGCTGCTGCCGTCCGGCAAGGTCGACCGGCGCGCCGCGCTCGGCCTGCTCACCGGCGAGGAGGAACGCTGATGCAGCTCGGCTCGTGTTTTCTGGACTCGTTGACCGTCACCAGTTTCTTCGGCAACGCCGAGATGCGTGGGATCTTCAACGACCGCCAGCTGATGCAGTCCTGGCTCGACGTCGAGGCGGCCCTGGCTCGTGGCCAGGCCGGCCTCGGCATCATCCCGTCGGCGGCGGCCCAGGCGATCACCGCCGCGGCCCGGCTCGACCGGCTCGACACCGCGGTGCTCGCCGCCGGGGCCGCCGACACCGTGCACCCGCTCGTGCCGCTGGTCCGGGCGCTGACCGACGCCTGCTCCGGTGACGCCGGCCGCTACGTCCATCTCGGCGCGACCACCCAGGACGTGATGGACACCGGCTTCGTGCTGCGCGCCCGGGCCGGTCTGGACGTGGTGCAACGTCAGGTCGACGATCTGGTGCGGATCCTGCGCCGGCTGGCACTGCGCCACCGGGCCACCCCGATGCCGGCCCGCACCCACGGCCAGCAGGCGCTACCAACCACCTTCGGCCTGCGCTGCGCGGTGTGGCAGAGCGAGCTGCAACGGCACCGGGCCCGGCTGGCCCAGCTGCGCGAACGACTGCTGGTGACCAGCATGGGTGGGGCGGCCGGCACGATGGCCGGGTACGGGTCGCAGGCGTTCGCCCTGGAACGCGCGGTGGCCGACGAACTCGGTCTCGGTGTCGCGGACACCCCGTGGCACGCCACGTCGGACCGGTTCGTCGAGTGCCTGATGGTCCTCGGGCTGGTCGCCGCCAGCGCCGAGAAGCTGGCCCGGGAGGTCTACTTCCTCGGTCGTACCGAGATCGGCGAGGCGTACGAGCCGCAGCGGGCGACCCAGGTCGGCAGCAGCACCATGCCGCACAAGCGCAATCCGATCCGGTGCGAGGCGGTGATCGCCGCCGCTGGCACGTTGCGCGCCCAGGTGCCGCTGGCGCTACAGACCATGGTCGCCCAGGACGACCGCGACATGGGCGTCGGCATGACGTTGTGGAAGTTGCTGCCGGAGTGCTTCATCCTCATCGGCGGCGCCCTGGAACGGCTGGTCGAGGTCTTCGGTGACCTCGGCGTCAACCCGGACCGGATGCGGTCCAACCTGGACGTCACCGGCGGGCTGGTGCTCTCCGAGGCGGTGATGCTGCGCCTCGCCGAGCCGCTGGGCCGCGAGCAGGCCCACCACCTGGTGATGCGGATCGTCCGCGACAGCCTGGAGCAGAACCGGCCGTTCGCCGAGGTGCTGCGGGCTGATCCGCAGGTGGCCGCCGCGCTGCCCGGCACCTCACTGGCCGGGTTGCTCGATCCGGTGTCGTACGTCGGCCATGCCGCCGCGCTGGTCGATCGAGCCCTGCTGACCTCGGAGTCGACATGACAAGTGACCAGTCCGTGCTGCTGCACCGCTCGGGCCGGTTGGCCCGGGTGACCCTGCACCGGCCCTCCCGACGCAACAGCTTCGACCTGCGGATGCTCGCCCGCTTCGAGGACGTGCTGCACGAACTCGGCCGCGACCGCACGGTCGAGGTGGTGGTCCTCACCGGCGACGGTACGGCGTTCTGCGCCGGCACCGACCTGCACGAGCTGGCCGGCCTCGACGCCGAGACCACCATGTACGTCCAGCGGCGCACCGCCGACCTGGTGGAGCGCTGGTACCGGCTGGAGCAGACCACGGTCGCCGCGTTCAACGGGCCGGCGATCGGCTCGGGCGCGGTCCTCGGGCTCGCCAGTGACCTGCGGGTGGCCGCCGACAGCGCCTACTTCACCTTTCCCGAGGTGACCTTCGGCATCCCGTTGACCTGGAGCGGCATGGCGATCCTCGCGGATCTGGTCGGTGCCGACCTGGCCAAGCGCTGGTTGCTGCTCGGCGAGCGGGTCGAGCCGGCCGACATGCTGGCCCTGCGTCTGGTCACGGCCGTGGTCGACGCCGACGGACTGCCGGCCGCCGTCACCGGTATCACCGACCGGCTGCTCGCCACCTCGGCGGTCGGTCGGTCGATGACCAAGCGCGCGGCCCGGCTGGCCGGTCCCCGGTTCGACGCGGTGGCCAACGACTCCTACCTCGGCGCGCTGAGCGTGGCGCTGCGCCCGCCCGGCGGCTATCTGGACGGGGGAGCACGATGAAGGTCTTCGAGGCGATCGCCGACGCCGTCGTCGCGCGCGGCGTCGACACCGTGTTCGGGCTGCTCGGCGACGCCAACATGTTCCTGGTCGCCGACCTGGTGCACCGGCACGGGGTGCGGTTCGTCGCGGCCCGCAACGAGAACGCCGCGGTGATGATGGCCGACGGGTACGCCCGCACCACCGGCCGGTGCGCGGTCGCGACCGTCACCCAGGGGCCCGGGCTGGCCGTGGCCGGGGCGGCCCTGACCATCGCCCGGCAGGCCCGCACCCCGCTGGTCCTGATCGCCGGCGACACTCCGCCCGGTGACCCGCTGCACGTGCAGCATTTCGACCAGCAGCCGTACGCGCTGGCCACCGCGGGCACCTTCGTGCCGGTCGCCGCCGCCGGGACCGCCGTACGCGATGTCGGGCTGGCGTTCCGGGCGGCCCGCGAGCTGCCCGGCCCGGTGGTGCTGAACGTGCCGATCGATCTCGCGGACGAGGCGGTGCCGCCCGGCCCGGTCGGGCCGGCGCCGGTGCCGCCTCGGGCGCCGCGACCGCTCGTGCCGGATCCCGCCGACGTCGACGCGCTGGCCCGACGGCTGCGTACGGCGCAGCGTCCGGTGCTGCTCGCCGGCCGGGGCGCCGAGTCGGCGGCCGCCGCGATCCGGGAACTCGCCGACCGCAGTGGGGCCCTGCTCGCCACCACGCTGATGGCCGCCGGCCTGTTCGCCGGGCACCCGTACGACCTGGGGGTGGCCGGCGGGCTGTCCCGGCCGCTGACCCGGCGGGTGCTGGCCGGGGCGGACCTGGTGGTCACCTTCGGGGCCGGGCTCAACAGGTGGACCGCCGACCACGGTGCCCTCTTCCCGGACGCGGTGGTGGTGAGCGTGGACGTCGACCCGGCGGCGATCGGGGCCCGCTGGCCGGTGACCGCCGGGGTGCTCGGCGACGCGGGTGAGACGGCCCGGGCGGTGTCGGCGGTGCTGGCGCCGGTACGCCGGCCGCACTGGCGCAGCTCCGACCTGTCAGCCGAGCTGGCGGTCGCCGACCCGTTCGCCGGGCTGGCCGTCGCATCCACGGCGGACCGCATCGATCCACGCGCGTTCATCCGGATCTGCGCCGGCCGGCTGCCGCGCGAGCGGACCACGGTGGTCGGCGTCGGTCACTTCGGCGGCTGGCCCAACCTGCTGCTCGACTCGGCCGCCACCGACCGGTCCTTCGTCGCGCCGTGGGAGTTCGGCAGCATCGGCGTGGGGCTGCCGTTCGCGGTGGGTGCCGCCGTGGGCCGTCCCGACCGGCCGGTGGTCGCCTTCGAGGGGGACGGCAGCCTGCTCACCGGGCTCGGTGAGCTGGACACTCTGGCCCGGGTCGGCGCGCCGGTGCTGCTGGTGCTGCTCGACGACGCCGCGTACGGCGCGGAGGTGCGCAAGCTCGCCCCTCGGGGGGTCGACCCGGAGCTGGCCCGGTTCCCCGAACGGGATCTCGCCGCGGTGGCCCGCGCGCTCGGGGCGCCGGCGTGGACCGTCACCGACGACGCGGGCGCGCAGGCTGCCTTCGACGAGGTGCTGCCGCTGACCGGGCCGGCCGTGCTCCACGTTCGGGTACGCCCCGACGTGGTGCAGGACAAGTTTTGACCGGGTCAGTCGCCCCAGACGTCGCCGAAGCCGTACCCGAGCTGCCGGGACAACTCGTCGGCGGTCCGGCAGGCCGCCGCGGCGAGTTCCGCCACCCGTGGCTCGTCCAGCCGGAAGATCGGGCCGGATACGCTTATCGCGCCGGTGACCCGGCCGTGGCGGTCGCGGACCGGCGCGGCCACGACCCGCAGTCCCTCCTCGCTCTCCTGGTCGTTGAGGGCCCAGCCCTGCTGCCGGACCGTCGCCATCCGGGAGACGAACGTGTCCAGGTCGGTGATCGTGTTGCCGGTCAGGGCGGTGAACGGTGCGGTGGCCAGCGTGGCCCGCAGTTGCGCGTCGTCCTGGTCGATCAGCAGCGCCTTGCCGGCAGCGCTGCACCACAGCGGGATGCGCCGGCCGAGCCGGGAGACGAGCTGCAGGTTGCGGGTGCCCTGCACGACGTGGATGGAGATCGCGTCGAGGCCCTCCAGGACCGACAGGTTGACGCTCTCGCCCTCTTCCTCGGCCAGCCGGTGCACCAGGGGGCGGGCGACGCCGTGCAGATCGAGGCCGGCGAGGTAGCGGGCGCCGAGTTCGAAGACGGTGACGCCGAGCCGGTAGTTCCCGTTCTCCTCGTTGCGGTGCAGGAAGCCGGCGTCGGCCAGGGCACGGAACAACCGGCTGGCGGTCGACTTGTGCAGCCCCAGCTCGCGGCTGACGTCACTGACCTTGCGTTCGGTGTCGGTGCCGCGGAAGGCGAGCAGCACGCTGAGCGCGCGGTCCAGCGCCTGCGTGCCGGACTCGCGGGGGGCCGGCCCGTCGTCCGGGCTGGGGTCAGTGGCGTACGACATCTTGCTTCCCACCTTCTCGGTTGCTAGGTTTCATAATATAACTCTAGGACCACAATATGGTCCAGTCCGTGACCGGGATCGAGCCGGAACCAGTGAGGCATCCGCATGACTGTGAACCCGATCGACCTGGAAGTCGTCACCGAAGGTCTCATCTCGATCGTCCGGGAGATGCGACAGACGATCTTCCGTACGGCGCACTCGCCGGTGATCGCCGACGCGCAGGACTTCTCGTGCGCGCTGTTCGACCCGCAGGGACAGATGGTCGCCCAGGGCCGGGACATGCCCGGTCACGTCATCGCCATGCCGGCCTCGGTCGCGGAGATCTTCGCCGACTTCGCCGACGAGATGCGTCCCGGTGACCTCTACATCGTCAACGACCCCTATCGCGGCGGCAGCCACCTCAACGACGTCACCCTGATCAGCCCGGTCTTCGTCGACGGCAAGCTCTTCCTCTTCCCCTGCGTACGCATGCACTGGGCGGACATCGGCGGGATGACCCCGGGCAGCGTCTCCGGCCAGGCCACCGAGATCCTTCAGGAGGGGCTGCGGATCCCGCCGATCAAGCTGATCGAGCAGGGCCGACCGAACCGGGCCGCGTTCGACATCGTCTTCGCCAACGTGCGGATGGCCGAGGAACGCCGCGGCGACCTCGAATCCAGCATCGCCGCCTGCCACACCGCCGAGCGCCGGCTGCGGGAACTTGTCGCCCGGCACGGCACCGACCTGATCGGCGAATCCGTCGCCGCCAACATGGACCGCACCGAGCAGCGGCTGCGCGCCATGATCCGGGCCCTGCCCGACGGCACCTACCGCTACGAGGACTACCTCGACCTCTACACCGACGGCCACTACGACGCGGCCATCGTCCGCTGTGCGCTCACCGTCGACGGTGACGAGATCGAGGCCGACTTCCGTGGCTCGTCGGCCCAGGTGGCGGCCGTGGTGAACTCCTCGCGGGCGATGACCGTCGCCGGCGTCTTCATCGCGGTCAAGTCGGCACTGGACCCCGGCGGCCTGGTCAACCACGGCGCGTTCCGGCCGCTGCGGGTGCTCACCGAACCCGGCACCGTCGTGCACGTCAGCTATCCGGCCCCGGCCAACGCGCACAGCGAGGTCCGCAAGCGGGTCATCTCGGCCGTGATGGCCGCCCTCAGCCAGGTGGCACCCGACCTCATCGCCGCCGACCAGTTCGGCACCACCTTCCAGAACCTCATCGGCGGCGTCGACGAGCACACCGGGCGGCCCTACCTCTACTACGACTACCCGGCCGGTGGCAACGGCGGATTCCTCGAATCCGACGGGCCCAGCGCGATGAACCCCGTCGACCTCGGCGACATCTCCACCATCCAGTCCGTCGAGCGGCTGGAGACCGAGATACCCATTCTCGTCGAAGCGTGCGAGCTGCGGGCCGGCTCCGGCGGCGACGGGGTACGCCGCGGTGGGCTCGGCAGCCGCCGGGAAACCCGCCTGCTGGCCAGTGGTGGCGCGTACTCGGTGCAGACCGACCGCACCACCGTCCCGCCGTACGGGCTGCGCAACGGCGGGCCCGGCGCACCCACCGTGACCCACATCCGGCGCGCGGACGGCGAGCGCGTGGACTTCGCCACCCCCGGCAAGGTCGCCGGCTTCCCGATGCGTGCCGGCGACGTACTGGTCATGGAGTCGGCCGGCGGTGGCGGCTGGGGAGATCCGCTGGAGCGGCTGCCCGAGGAGGTCGCCCAGGACGTCGCCCAGGAATACCTGACCGTTGCCGAGGCCCGGCGGCGCTACGGCGTCGAGATCGACCGGGCCGGCCGGGTCGATGCCACCGCGACCGCCGCGCACCGGCAACGACTGCGCGACGAGCGGCGCTGGCTGCGCACCACCGTCACCGCCAACCCGGCCTACACCGGCCAGCGGGGACAGCGACGCCTGGCCTACGTCGCCGCCGGCAGCGATCTCGCCGAGGACACCCTCGTCGAGGTGCACGGCGCACACCCGGCCCCGCTGCGGGCCTGGATCCGGCATGACGCGGCACTGGCCGCGGACGAACTCGCCCTCGACGACGACGGGCTGCAGATTCTCGGCGCCGCCCCGCACGACCGTAGCTACGTGCGGGTGCTCACCGGGGAAGGATGGTCATGAGCAAGGTCTTCCGGGTGCCGCTGCCGCCGGCCCGGGGCGGCGCCACCACCGCCCCGCGGGCACCGCAGCCGACCGCCACGCCGCCACGCTGCGGCATCGTCGCCGGCTGCCTGAGTCCACACCCACCACACCTGATCTACGCCGAGAATCCGCCGCAGAACGAACCCCGCTCCACCGGCGGCTGGGAAACGCTGCGCTGGGCGTACGAGCGGCTGCGCGCCCGCATCCGCGAGGTGCACAAGCCGGACGTGCTCATCGTGCACGCCCCGCACTGGATCACGATGGTCGGTCACCACGTCAACTGTGTGCCGAACCCGCGCGGCATCTCCGTCGAGCCGATCTTCCCGCACCTGTTCCGCTACCGCTACGACTTCCGTACCGACGTCGAACTGGGGGAGGCGATCGCCGACGAGGCCAGCGGCCTCGGCCTGGTCACCCGCACGCTGCGCGATCCCCGGGTACGCGTCGACTACGCCACCATCGGCGCCCTGCACCTGGCGAACCCGGCCTGGGACATCCCGGTGGTCTCGCTGTCGGCCAACAACAACCCGTACTTCTACTCCGACGCGTCGCTGGAGGAGATGGAGGTGCTCGGCGAGGCCACCCGGCGGGCGGTCGAGGCCACCGGCCGGCGGGCCGTCCTGCTCGCCTCCAACTCGCTGTCGCACCTGCACTGGCACGAGGAACCGGAGCTGCCCGAGGACATGGAGCGGGAACACCCGTACAACAACCACCAGTACCGGTGGGACATGAAACTGCTGGAGGCGATCCGGCGTGGACCCACCGCGCCGCTGCGCGAACTCATCCCCGAACACATCGAGGCGACCGCCTCGGAAACCAAGGCCGGCAGCCTCACCTGGATGCTCGCCGCGATGGGCTGGCCCAAGGTCGGCGGCGACGTGCTCGGCTACGGCACGATCATCGGCACCGGCAACGCGGTGGTGGAGTGGCTGCCCGAGGGGAGCCACCATGGCTGACCGGACCGGAATCCTCGCCGGGGCGCTGCTGCCCGGCATGCCCCACCTGCTCGCCGACCAGGCGGCGCCGAGCTGGTCGGCGCTGGCCGACGCGGCCCGCGACGTGGGCGCCCGGCTGCGCCGCCTCGAACCCGATGTGGTGCTGCTGCTGTCGACGCAGTGGTTCACCGTCCTCGGCCACCAGTTCCAGTGCGACCCCAACCCGCGCGGCCAGCACGTCGACGAGAACTGGTACGCCTACGACTACGGTCTGCTCGACTACGACCTGCGGTTCGACGTCGACTTCACCGAACGTTGGGCGGCGCGGGTGCAGGCCGGGGGATTGCAGGCCCGACGGACCCGTTACGACGGGTTCCCGATCGACACCGGCACCATCGTCACCTCCGCGCTGCTCGACCCGGACCGGAAGCTGCGCTGGGCGCAGGTCTCCTGCAACCTGTACGCCGACGCCGACACCCTCGCCGACGTCGGTCGGGCCGGTGCCGCCGCCGCCCGCGACGCCGGTCTGCGCGCCGCGGTCGTCGTGGTGACCGGGATGTCCTCCGGGCTCATTCAACAGTGGATCGAGCCCGGCCAGGACCGCATCGGCGCACCCGGCCACGACCAGTGGAACACCCGGATCCTCGACCTGCTCACCGCCGGCAAGGTCGACGAGGTCCTCGCCGTCCGCGAGGACTTCGCCCGGCAGGCGCAGGCCGACAGCCAGTTCCGGGCGCTGGCGTTCGCCACCGGCGCCGAAGCAACCACCGGCCCGGCCCGACTGCACGCCTACGGCCCGATCTGGGGCACCGGCGGCGCCGTCGTGTCCTGGAACCTGCCAGACCACCACTAGAGGAGAGAGCATGCGGAACATGGCCGTGGGCTTCGTCGAAGCCGAAGGTTTCACCCCCATCTTCGACGCCGTCGACGCGATGGTGAAGGCCACCGAGGTCGAGGTGACCAAGGTGGTCCGGCTCGGCGGCGGCATCGTGGCCGTCGCCGTACGCGGTGACCTGGCGACCGTCGAGGAAGCCGTCGACATCGGCGAGGAGACCGCCCGGGCCAAGAGCCGCTCGGTGCGTTCGATCGTCTTCGCGAGCCCCTGCGACGCCGTCAGCGCGCTGGCGGCCGACCCCCAACTCGTCGGCAACTGACTCACCGGCAAAGGAGAACCAGACATGTCCTCCGACATCGCGATCGGAATCGTCGAGACCCGCGGAGTCGTGGCCCTCTCGGCGGGCATCGAAGCCATGATCAAAACCGCGGACGTACGGTGCGTCGGCGTCGAACGGGTCACCAGCGGCTATCTCGCCGTCGCGGTACGCGGCACCCTCGCCGCCGTACGGCAGGCCGTCGCCGCTGGCGAGACCGCCATCCGCGCCCACGGCGAGCTGCGCAGCTCGCAGGTCTATCCCAAGCCGCACCCGAACACCGCGGCGCTGCTCGACAACCCGGAAACCGCCCGGATCCGCGAGGTCATGGCCGGCCTGCACGGAGCGAGCTGATGGTGCTCGGCGAGGTCGTCGGCAAGGTGTGGGCAGACCGGATCCTGACCCCGTTGCAGGGCCGGCGGCTGGTGCTGATCCGGGTCCGGCCGGACGGCCCCGACCTGGTGGCCGTCGACCCGCTGAACGTCGGCGTCGGCACCACCGTGCTTGTCGTCACCGACGAGGCAGCCGCCGCGGTGGCCGGTGAGCCCACCGTCGATGCCGCCGTCGTCGCCCTGGTCGCCGACGCCGGCGCCGCCGAGGCCGCCGACACCGCGCCCATCACCGCCTGACCGAAAGGTACGCCTGATGACCGACGGGCTCTGGTCCCCCAGCCTGCTCGCCGGCCGGCCGGCCGGCGAGCCGACCGTGCTGCCGAACTTCGTCAACGGCGAGTTCGACACCTCCGGCACACACTTCGCCAAGGTCTCCCCGGTCACCGGAGACACCATCCGGTACGTCGCCGAGGCCGACAAGTCCACAGTGGACGCCGCGGTTGCGGCGGCCCGATCGGCGGTGCGTGGACCGTGGGGTCGGATGGGGGAGCGGGAGCGGGCCGCGGTGCTGTACCGGGTCGCCGACGAGTTGGAGCGTCGGTTCGACGACCTGCTGGCTGCGGAGGTCGGTGACACCGGCAAGTCGATCGCGCAGGCACGGACCCTCGACATCCCGCGCGGCGCGGCGAACTTCCGGGCCTTCGCGGAGATCGTCTCGACCGCGCCGGCGGAGTCGTTCACGACGGTGACACCGGGCGGCGGACGGGCACTGAACTATGCGGTGCGTAAGCCGGTCGGTGTGGTGGCGGTGATCGTGCCGTGGAACCTGCCGCTGCTGCTGTTGACGTGGAAGGTGGCCCCGGCGCTGGCCTGTGGCAACGCGGTGGTGGTGAAGCCGTCGGAGGAGACGCCGTCGTCGGCGACGTTGCTGGCGGAGGTGATGGCGGCGGCCGGGGTGCCCGACGGCGTCTTCAACGTGGTGCACGGGTTCGGGCCGGGCTCGGCGGGGGAGTTCCTGACCCGGCATCCGGGGGTCGACGCGGTCACGTTCACGGGCGAGTCGGCGACCGGCGCCGCGATCATGCGGGCCGCGGCTGACGGGGTGAAGGCGGTCTCGTTCGAACTGGGTGGCAAGAACGCCGGGCTGGTCTTCGCGGACGCCGACCTCGATGCCGCGGTCGCCGGCTCGGTACGGTCGTCGTTCACCAACGGTGGGCAGGTGTGCCTGTGCACGGAGCGGTTGTTCGTGCAGCGGCCGGTGTTCGACGAGTTCGTGACCCGGCTGGCGAAGCGGGCCGACGAGTTGGCGTTCGGCTGGCCCGCCGACGAGGCGACGACGAACATGCCGCTGATCTCCCACCAGCACCGGGAGAAGGTGCTGGGCTACTACGACCTGGCCCGGGCCGAGGGCGCCACGGTCCTCGCCGGCGGCGGCGTCCCGAGCTTCGACGACGCCCGCGACGGCGGCGCGTACGTCCGACCGACCGTGCTGACCGGCCTGACGCCCGACGCCCGGGTCAACCGGGAGGAGGTCTTCGGCCCGGTCTGCCACGTGGCGCCGTTCGAGGACGAGGACGAGGCGTTCGCGCTGGCCAACGACAGCGAGTACGGATTGGCCGGCACCGTCTGGACGCGGGACGTGGGCCGGGCGCACCGGGCCGGCGTACGTCTGGACGCGGGGATCGTCTGGGTGAACACCTGGTTCCTGCGGGATCTGCGTACGCCGTTCGGTGGCGTGAAGGCATCGGGCGTCGGCCGTGAGGGCGGCGTCCACTCGCTGAACTTCTACTCGGAGCTGACGAATGTCTGCGTGGATCTGTCATGACTGATGTTGCCCGGGCCGCGGACCTGCTCCGAGGCGCCTACGAGACCGGGAGACCCGTGCCGCCGCTGCGCGGCGAGTTGCTGCCGGCCGGGGACGTCGACGCGGCGTACCAGGTGCAGCAGGCGCAGGTCGTCGCGTGGGAGGCAGCGGGCCGCCGCCGGGTCGGAGCCAAGGTCGGCCTGACGTCGGCGGCGGTGCAGCAGGCGTTCGGCGTCTTCCAGCCGGACTTCGGGGTGTTGTTCGCCGACATGGCCGTCGCGGACGGCGCCGAGGTCGCCCGTGGTCGGCTGCTGCAACCTCGGGTGGAGGCCGAGGTGGCGTTCGTGCTGGGGGCGGATCTGCCGTTCGAGCAGGTGACGGCCGTCGACGTCATCCGGGCGACCGACCACGTGTTGCCGGCTATCGAGATCGTGGACTCCAGGATCGCGGGTTGGGACATCTCGATCGTGGACACGGTCGCCGACAACGCCTCCTCGGGCCTGTTCGTGCTCGGTAACCAGCCCCGGAAGCTGTCGGACGTGGATCTGCGGCTGGCCGGGATGGTGCTCGAACACGCGGGAGAGCCGGTGTCGGTGGGGGCCGGCGCCGCCTGCCTCGGCAATCCGGTGCACGCGGTGGCCTGGTTGGCGCAGACGCTGGCCGTCGCGGGCGCTCCGCTGGTCGCCGGCGACGTGGTGCTCTCCGGGGCGCTCGGGCCGATGGTGCCGGTCACCGCCGGCGCGGCCTACGAGGCACGGATTTCTGGCCTGGGCTCGGTCCGGGCCTGCTTCGAGCTGGGAGAGACGACATGACCACGGGTGTTGCGGTGATCGGGTCGGGCAACATCGGCACCGATCTGATGATCAAGGTGTTGCGGGTGTCGGAGTCGCTGCGGATGGTGGCGATGGTCGGGGTCGATCCGAACTCCGACGGCCTGGCCAGGGCCCGTCGGCTCGGGGTGGCCACGACCGCCGACGGGATCGACGGGCTGCTGGCGATGCCGGAGTTCGCCGACGTGCGGGTGGTGTTCGACGCGACGTCGGCGGGGGCGCACCACCGGCACGCCGCGCTGCTGCGGGAACACGGCCGGCTGGTGGTGGACCTGACCCCGGCCGCCGTCGGCCCGTACGTGGTGCCGCCGGTGAATCTGGACGAGCATCTGGATGAGCCGAACGTGAACATGGTGACCTGTGGTGGTCAGGCGACCGTTCCAGTCGTCGCCGCGGTCGGCCGGGTGACGCCGGTGCGGTACGCCGAGATCGTGGCGTCGATCGCGTCCAGGTCTGCGGGGCCGGGGACGCGGGCGAACATCGACGAGTTCACCGAGACGACGGCACGGGCGATCGAGGTCGTCGGCGGTGCCGAGCGCGGCAAGGCCATCATCGTGTTGAATCCGGCGGAGCCGCCGATGATCATGCGGGACACCGTCTACTGCCTGTGCCCGGACCGGGACGTCGACCGGGAGGCCGTCGCGGCGTCGGTCGCGGCGATGGTCGCCACCGTCGCCGGGTACGTGCCCGGCTACCGGCTAAAGCAGCGGGTGCAGTTCGACGAGGTCGACGCCCACGTGCCCGCGTTGGGTGCCCGGTTCACCGGCGTGCAGGTGTCGGTGTTCCTGGAGGTGTCCGGGGCCGGGCACTACCTGCCGGCGTACGCCGGGAATCTCGACATCATGACCTCGGCGGCGCTGCGCACCGCGGAGCGGATGGTGGCGTCACGTGCCGGACGGGAGGTGCCGGCGTGACCGGGCTGTACATCCAGGACGTGACGTTACGGGACGGCATGCATGCCGTCCGGCACCAGTTCACCGTCGACCAGGTCCGGTCGATCGCCGCGGCCCTCGACGCGGCAGGTGTCGCGGCGATCGAGGTCGCGCACGGCGACGGCCTGGCCGGATCGAGCGTGAACTACGGGCACGGCGCCGCCTCCGACGCGGACTGGATCGCCGCGGCGGCCGAGACGGTCACCACCGCGAAGCTGACCACCCTGCTGCTGCCCGGCATCGGCACCATCGCCGACCTGAAGGCGGCCCGCGACCTGGGGGTGACAAGCGTACGGATCGCCACGCACTGCACCGAGGCGGACATCTCCGCCCAGCACATCGGATGGGCGCGCAACAACGGCATGGACGTGTCCGGGTTCCTGATGATGGCGCACATGACCGACCCGACGGCCCTTGCCGAGCAGGCGAAGCTGATGGAGTCGTACGGTGCCCACTGCGTCTACGTCACCGACTCCGGTGGCCGGCTGCTCACCCGGGACGTCACCGAGCGGGTCGACGCGTACCGGCAGCGGCTCGACCCGGGTACCCAGATCGGTATCCACGCGCATCACAACCTGTCCCTCGGCGTGGCGAACAGCGTCGCCGCGGTCGAGCACGGCACCACCCGGGTGGACGCGTCCCTGGCCGGACACGGCGCGGGTGCCGGGAACGCACCCCTGGAGGTGTTCGTCGCCGTGGCCGACCTGCACGGCTGGGACCACGGCTGTGACGTGTTCGCGCTCATGGACGCCGCCGACGACCTGATCCGGCCGGTGCAGGACCGGCCGGTCCGCGTCGACCGGGAAACCCTCACCCTCGGCTACGCCGGGGTCTACTCCAGCTTCCTTCGGCACGCCGAACGGGCGGCGCACCGCTACGGGGTCGACGTCCGCTCGATCCTCGTCGAACTGGGTCGCCGCGGCATGGTCGGCGGGCAGGAGGACATGATCGTCGACGTCGCCCTCGACCTGGTGAACGCCACCACCACGGACACCGGAGGGGACCGATGAGCACCGTCGACCAACTCGCCGTACGCCTCGACGACGCGGCGACGGGCCGCACCGCGCTCCCGTCGTCCGGGGCCGGGACCGGGCTGGACGTGGCCACCGCCTACCGGGTGCAGCAGGCGGTGGTGGACCGCCGGCTGTCCCGTGGCGAACGTCCCGTGGGGTTGAAGCTGGGGCTGACCAGCCGGGCCAAGATGACGCAGATGGGCGTCGACGAGGTCATCTGGGGCCGGCTCACCGACGCCATGCGGATCCCGGACGGCGGCACCATCAGACTCGGCGACCACATCCACCCGAAGGCCGAACCGGAGGTCGCCTTCCTCGTCGAGGGCGGTGCCATCACGGCGGTCGCGCCGGCGATCGAGGTCATCGACTCCCGGTACGTCGACTTCCGCTTCACGCTGCCCGAGGTCATCGCCGACAACACCTCGGCCAGCGGCTTCGTGCTCGGTGCCTGGCAGCCGATACCGGACGGGATCGACAACCTCGGCGTGCTGCTGGAGGTCGACGGGCGGACCGTCCAGATCGGCTCGACGGCCGCCATCCTCGGCGATCCGCGCCGGGCGCTGTCGGACGCGGTCCGGCTCGCCGACGCCAACGGTGTGGACCTGGCCGACAACTCGGTCCTGCTCGCCGGTGCGGCGACGGCCGCCGTACCGCTGCGCGCCGGATCGCACGTGCGGGTCACCGTCGAGCAGCTCGGCACGGCGTCGCTGCGGGTCGGGTCATGACCGGCGAAAGCGAGGCGGCCATGGGCCACGGGGGAGTCGTGCCGGGCATGGCCACGCCACGCGGCCGGTTCCCGCACGTCAAGCTCTCCGGCGATCTGATCTTCGTCTCGGGCACGTCGAGCCGCCGGCCGGACAACACCATCGTCGGCGCGGCCGTGGACCCGATGGGCGTCACCGACCTCGACATCCGCGCGCAGACCCGCGCCGTCATCGAGAACATCCGCGACATCCTGCACTCGGTCGGCGCCGACCTGACCGACCTTGTCCAGCTCACCACCTACCTGGTCAACATGAACGACTTCGGTGGCTACAACGAGGTCTACGCCGAGTACTTCGACGAGACCGGCCCCACCCGCACCACCGTCGCCGTACACCAGTTGCCGCACCCGCACCTGCTCATCGAGATCCAGGCGGTCGGCCGGCGGCGGCCATGACCGGTCCACGCCAGCGTCCCGAGGCCCCCAGCGGAGCGGTGACACCACCGTCCTAGGACGGTCTGGCGGTTGTGGGGGGCGTCACGGCAGGTAGCGGAGACCCGGACACCTGCGCGAAGTTGTGCAGGGGCACGGCAACCGGCATCCGCGACGGCTGCGAACGGGCACTGGCGCATCGCCCGGCCCGCTGCGCACCAAGATGATCTACGGTGGCGGTCGAGGAGCGCGGATGATGTCACGACCCGGGGTGCAGCGTGCGCTTATCGCTGCCGTCCAGGTGCTCAGCCTGGCGGTGTGGTTCTCGGCCTCCGCCGTGGTGCCGGCGCTACGCGAGTCGTGGCAGATCAGCGCCGCCGCATCCGTCTGGCTGACCGCGTCCGTCCAACTCGGGTTCGTCGCCGGTGCCGTCACTTCCACCGTGCTGAACCTGGCCGACCGGATCAGGCCGCACCTGCTGATGGCCGGCTGCGCGACGTTGGCCGCCGCCTGCACCGGCGTCTTCGCACTCACCGTCGACGGGCTGGCCGGGGCCGTCCCGCTGCGCTTCCTCACCGGTGTCTTCCTGGCCGGGGTGTACCCGGTCGGCATGAAGCTGACCGGTTCCTGGGCACCGCCGGCCCGCCGAGGGCTCGCGTTCGGCGTCATGATCGGCGCGCTGACCCTCGGCTCGGCGCTGCCGCACCTGATCGGGGGGCTGGGCGACCTGCCATGGCGCGGCGTGATGGGCACCGCTGCCGGCTGCGCGCTGCTCGGCGCGGTGGTGGCCGTGACCCTGGTGCGGGAGGGTCCGCAGTTCGCCCCGGGCACGCCACCGCGTCCGTACCCCCGGTACGCCCTGGCGATGTTCGCCCAGCGTGGTCCCCGGTTGGTGAACCTGGGCTACTTCGGACACATGTGGGAGCTGTACGCGCTCTGGACCTGGCTGCCCAGCTTTCTGATCGCGGGTACGGCCGCCCGGACCGGCCGCGACGGTGTGAACGTCAGCCTGCTCGCGTTCCTGGCCATCGGCCTCGCCGGAGTCGCCGGATGCCTGGCCGGCGGGTGGGCCGCGGACCGATTCGGGCGACCCCGGGCCGCGTTCACCGCCCTGGTGGTCAGTGGTGCCTGCTGCCTGGCCTCACCGCTGTTCTTCACCGCGCCGCCCGGCGCCGTCGTGCTGCTGGGCGTGGTGTGGGGTGCCGCGGTCATCGCGGACTCCGGCGTCTTCTCGACCGCCCTGAGCGAGGTCGCCGACAGGCGGTACGTCGGAACCGCGCTCACCGCGCAGACGGCCATCGGGTTCGCCCTGACCGTGGTCACCATTCAACTCGTGCCCGTGCTGGCCGACGCGGTCGGCTGGCGTTGGGCGTTTCTGCTGCTCGCTCCGGGCCCGTTCGTCGGCGCGCTGGCGATGCGCGCCTTCGGCCGTCAGCCCGCCCGCGCCTGAGCAGCGGAAGGGCACCGTCGAACGGGCCGGCAGGCAGCGACGACCCGACCGCCGGGTCATCGCTCACGGGGCAGGGCGATGGTGGCCACCGTGCGACCGGCGTCGTCGTGTGCGGTGACCGTCGGCGGCCGGCGGGAGCCCCAGACCACGATCAGATGACCGTGGTACGGGACGGACAGCCGACGGTCGGCGACCCGTAATTCCGCGATCCCAGAACCGACGAGTATCTCCCCCGCGTGCACCCACCGGCTGCCCCATGGCAGCGGGCGCCGGGTGTCGCGGAGGGCACCGGAGCTTCCCTCCACCACCACGTCATGCGGCGCGAGGCCGACGCGGGCGCGTTCGAACTCGTCCGCCGTCAGGTCTTCGCCGCTGGACGACGCGCTGCCGCCGAGCTGTCGCCAGGTGCCGCGGCCGTCGACGGCCAGCAGGTGTGTCTCATCCCAGTGGCAGCCGACGCCGCGACGGAGAAACCGGGTGGCGGCGATGTCGCCGTCCACGTCGACCGCGACCGGCGCGAATCGGCGACGCCGGCTCAACCGCACCGGGCGGTCCGGCAGACCCGATCTGATCAGACGCAGACTCTCGGCCTGACTGTCGTACGCCACCCGCCGACCGTATCGGCGTGGAGGCGCGGTGTGCAGCGTGCGACCGTCTCCACCGGCCGGAACAGCCTCGACCTGGCGGAGGGGACGACAGCGTACGTCGCACTTGGTCAATCGGTGGAAATCAGATCTCGTCGTCGCTCTTTCGCCCAGACTGGCCGGGTGAGCGCTCCACCGCCGTTGCGCCGGTCCCGTTGGCTCCGGCCGGTCATGCCCGGCTCTCGGGTCACCCGGCTGGAGCTGTTCTTCGACCTGATCTTCGTTTTCGCGTTCCTCAACGTCGCTGGGCTGGTGTCGGCCGAGGTGACCACGCAGGCGGTGCTGTCCGGCGTGGTCGTGCTGGCTCTGCTCTGGTGGTGCTGGACGACGTTCGCCACGCTGGGCAACCTGGTCCGAGCCGACTACGGACTGCTGCCCATGTTCGGGCTCGGCGTGATGGCCGCCGCGTTCGTACTGGCCATCGCCATCCCGCAGGCGTTTCTCAACCAACCCGACGACCTGACCGGCCCGGTGGTCTTCGCCGTCGCCTACCTGGTCTTGCGGGCCCTGACCCTGGCCGCGTTCCTGTACGCGCTCAGCGCCGCCGGCCGCAGCCGTCGACAACTCATGCTGATCAGCCTGCCAGCGGCGTTGGCGGCAGTGCTCGTCGGGTTGGCGGCCTCCGTAAGCCGGTGGGTGCCGGCGGTAGCCGTCCTCGACGTGCGTCTCGGGTTGTGGGCCGCCGCCCTGTTGGTCGAGTACTCGGTCGGCCTGTTCCTGCCGTACACCCGGTGGGCCGTCGCCTCGGCCGGGCACTGAGCGGTCTGCTGGCGGTGCCGGCGGCCGCGCTGACCCCTCTCGTCGCGCTGGCCGTGCTGGTGTCGGTCTGCGGTGCCCTCGTGGTGATCCAGCGCTTCAGCGCCGCCGACGCGCGGGCGCGGATCAAGGCCTCGGTCCACGCGGAGGAACGGGCGGTCGAAGTGGCGGCCAGCGAGTGGCGCCGCCAGCATCTTTGACCTGGCGGCGGTGAACCACCGGTGTGCCCACGTCGGCGACGAGCACTGCCATCTCCCGTTGGCCGGGCGCGAGGCGTTGGATGGGTGATTCGGGCGCGACCTCGCGGGTACCCGGTCGCGATGGCACGAGCACCTTCACCGGAGGACATCTACGGCAGCGCCCGCTCCGAGGGCGAGCGGCGCCTGTCCAGTAGCGCTCTGGAGCAGGCATCCACCGGGTTCATCGCCGGGGTCACAATCGTGTTCGGCATCGTGGCGCTGGGCGTGGCTCGGGAACTGGCCGCACCCGACTTCGCTTCCGGCGTGGGGCAACTGGTCGGCGCGCTGGCCTTCGGTATCGGCCTGGTCTTCGTGGTGGTCGGGCGCACCGAGTTGTTCACCGAGAACTTCTTCGACCCGGTCGCCGCCGCGGTGGCCCGTCGGCGGCTCGGCGCGCTGTGGCCGCTGGCCCGGTTGTGGCTGCTTGTGCTCGTCCTGAACTTCGCCGGCGGTGCTCTGATGGCCGCCGTGTTCACAGTCCCCGGCACGCTGCCGGGCCGAGCCCACCACACCCTGGCCCTCGTCGCCGAGGAGATCGCCGCCAAGGACGGGCTGGCGACCTTCACCCGGGGCATCGCCGCCGGAACCCTGTTGACCCTGCTGTCCTACCTGCTGCATGCCGTCGAATCGGTGGGCAGTCGGATGCTCCTGGCCTACGTGGTGGGGTTCTTCCTCGCCCTTGGCCCGTTCGATCATGTCGTGGTCTCCGGGCTGCACCTCTTGTTCGGTATCTGGCTGGGCGCTCCCGTCTCCTACCCGGATCTTGGGCTCAACATCGTCCTCTCCGGTGCCGGGAACCTCCTGGGCGGCCTGCTCCTGATGACGCTGACCCATGCGGTCCAGGTCAAGGGCAGCGGCTGAGGACGGTCAGCTGCGGCCCCAGGGCGTGGTGGGTTGCAGGACCGCCTGTTGCAGGGCGGCGGTTCGCCACCTTGTGACCTGCTGATATTCGGGATCGGCGACCATCCGGCTGAAAGCCGTCCGGCTCGGGTACCGCACCAGCAGCACCGCGTCCCATGCCTGGCCCTCCTCGGCGACCAGTGCCGGTCCACCGTCACCGGCGTAGAGCACCTCGCCGCCGTGGCGGGGCAGGAAGGTCTCGCGCAGCGCGGCGGCGTACCGTTCGTACGACTCCCGTCCACCGTCGGCGAAGCGCAGCAGGTTGAGCATCACCACAGGTGCCTCGGGGTCGGTGGCGAGGAACTCCTTCAGATCCCGACCGGTCGGGTCGACGGCCATGTTCGCGTCTCCTTCAGTTGCGGGTGGCGACATCAGACCACAGACCCCGGTGGCGGGAGAACCGCCCGCTGGCCTGGCCGGGGTACGCGGGTGTCAGGGCCGCCCGGGTACTGGTGCGGTGGGCCGGGCAGTTCCTGGTGGCGGAGCATGGACGGTGATGTCCTGGGTGACGGAGGCGACCCGGAGGCCGTTTTCGGTGAAGCGATCAAGCACTCTCCGGGTGACCTGGTCCTTGACCTGTCGGGCTGCGCGTACCGGCACCACGAACCGGGCGGACAGTTCGATCCAGTTGGGGGTGGCACGGATGAAGACCCGAGGATCCACCTCGGCGTCGGCGACCGGGTAGCGGTGGCGCATCTGCTCGATGGCGCGCTGCGCCTCGGCGGTGGAGGAGATGTTCTGCGCCTCTTCGCACAGGATGCGCTCCGCCAGGTGCCAGTCCGCCTCGTAGGGGACCGGCAGGGTCAGTTCCTCCCACAGATGGTCCAGCACGGTGCTGCTGTTGAATACCGGCGCGGTGAACACGAAACGGTTCGACAGGGACACCACGCGCCCGGTGTACTGGCGGCCGCGGATCCAGGACTCCGGGTCTGAAGAGGAGCCGCTCTCCAGGATCCGGGTACGTAGTGGGGTGATGTCCAGGACGTCGCCGCGTACGCCGCACATCTGGATGCGGTCGCCGACGCGGAACTGCCGGCCGGTGAGGATGCTGACCCAACCGGCGAATGCGCCCAGGACCTCCTGCAGCGCCAACGCGAGGCCGGCGGCGAGTAGACCGAAGACCACACCGACCCGGCCGGCGAACGGCCGCCACAGCAGCGCCAGCGTGAACAACAGCGCTACGACGGTCAGGTAGTGCACCGCCTTGCGGAGGTAGTAGCGGTTGGTGGTGTCCTTCACCTTGACTGTGGCCAGCCGACCAGCCAGGGCTGCGACGACGACAGCGAGCAGGGCCAGGACGACGCTGGTCACGAGTCGACCGTTCACGCTGCTCGTGTCCCACAGTATTTCCAGGAAGCGCGCCATGGTGCTGCCCATCGTTCTCGGCGGCCGACCGATGTGTGTCCGTCGCGTCTTCACCTTAGGCAGCCGCCGACGGGGGATTCGCGGAATGCGCGACACACCATCCGTGCCGGTGGGGTGCGGCGTCAGTCGCTGTGGTCAGCTCCGTCGTGGATCTCGGCCTCCTCGGGCTCGACGACTGGTGGTGGCGGTGGCACGGGGGTCAGGGCAGCGGCGACCGGTGCCGGGCCGGTGACGCGTTGCCCATTGCCGAAGTCGAAGGTGACAGAGGCGTTCTGCCCGGAGCGGAGAGATTCGTCCAGATCGAGGAGCTGAAAGTACCGGCCGGCTTGTTCGTTGAACCGCACGAAGCTCAGCGGCGGGAGTTCGATCCGAGCGGGCCCGGTCGCTGGTTGCGGCGTGCCGCTCTGGGGCAGCCCGTCGGGGGAGAGGGATCCGTTCGGGTTGGCGGTGGTGGGGCGCGGAGCGGCTGCGTCCGACCGGGGAGGGATGGGTCGGTCAGCATCGACGATGACAACCTCGCGGGCGTCCTGCGAGGTGACGGTCACCGTGACCGGCCCCTTCGAGTCGTTGTAGATGACGGCGCTGAGCAACGCGTTTTCGCCGGCGCGGTAGCCATCAGCGCCCGGAAACTCGATGAGCAGACCGCGAACCGCGTACTCGCCGTTGTCGGCCATGAGGTTGACACCCTGGATGGAGGGCTCCTTCTCGGCCGTCTCCGCGATCTGCCCCGCGCCGCATCCGCCGAGCAGCAACACGACCAGTGCGGTGCCGGGCAGCGACGCCCACCGGAGCGTTCTGGTCGGTCGCGTCACGGTGCCTCCTCGCGGTTCCGCACTCCGTCTCGGTGCTCCGCGTTCCGTTCGCGACCGCGGCGACAAACCCAGCCTAATGCCGCCCGATCGGGCCGGTGCGCGGATCCAGGTGGATCGGCTTCCGCCAGCCTCGCCGCGATCAGCCGGCCAATGGGGGCACCACCCGCCGGCATCCGGCGTGGCCGGCCGGGACGGGACAGGCGTCAGGGGCGTTCCCAGAAGTCCGGACCGATGGGTTGGCGATAGTCGGAACTGGCGACAAAGAAGCCCTCGTCGTCGACCTCGATGGGCAGCTGCGGCAGCGGCCGGCTGGCCGGCCCGAAGACGGGTCGCGCGTTGTCGGTGATCAGAAACTGGGACTGATGGCATGGGCAGAGCAACCGGTTGGTCTGTTGCTCGTAGAGGCTGGCGGGGCAGCCAGCATGGGTGCAGATCTTGGAGTAGGCGATGAAGTCGCCCCACATCCAGTCCTGCTTGCCGGTCCGACTGTTGTTTTCCCGTGCGGCGAGAGCGTCCTCGGCGCGCAACCGGATGAGCAGCGTGACCGAGTCGGCGTACTGGTTGCTGACGCCGTGTGGGATGCCTGGGAACACGGTGACCTGGCCGCCGGGTAGCAGATCCAGCGGCCGGACGGGCCGCAGATCTTCCCGAACGAGCCGGATCCTGGTGACGGCGCCGTTGTCGTCGCCGGGGGCGAACCCGGTGCGGAACAGCTCCCGGTTGTGGTGCGGGTCCCTGATGAGGCCGCCGACCAGGGGAGCGGCGACGACCGCCCCGACCGGGATCAGGCCCGCGAGCAGGGACACCCCGAGCAGGGGGCGCCGTTTCACGCCCAGCTCGTCGGCCATGTACAACATGGTCTGGCCGGTGATGCGCCGATCGGCGGCGGGTACCGGCTCGTCGTGCCGGTCCTGGATCGACACCTCTTTCGGCAGCAGTCGCTTGCCCCAGACCAGGATGCCGAAACCCAGCGCGAGCAGCGCGACGCCGAGGGTCAGACCGAGCAGCGGGGTGTAGTACTCCTCGATGTCACCCACCAGTCGATACCGCCAGGGCCACCAGATGTAGACGATGAGGAAGGCCGTGGCGGACAGCCCGGTGACCAGGAAGAGAGCGGTCACGGTGCGGACCAGTCGCCGTTCGGCCTTGGAACCGGCGGCTACCTGCGGTTCGTAGTGGACGATCTCGATGTCATCGCGGCGCGCCCCCTCGCGAACCACCTCGAAGCGAGCCAAGCCGGAGTCGTTGACGTCCGTCGGCTCGCGGTCGTGTCGTTCGGTGCCGGTGTTCACGACTTACCCGCGATCCACAGGCTGGCGAACACCAGGGCGATGATGCCGACAAGGAAAATCGCCAATCCTTCGGTGGACGGGCCGTAGCGACCGAGGTTGAAACCGCCCGGGTCGCGATCGTCCTGCACGACCTGCTGGATGTAGGCGATGATGTCGGCCTTCTGCTCAGGGGTCAGCTGACTGTCGCCGAACACCGGCATGTTCTGTGGACCGCTGAGCATCGCCGCGTAGATCGTCCGATCCGACGCCGGGTACAGACTCGGCGCGAACTTGCCGGAGGACAGGGCGCCCCCGCCGCCGCCGAAGGCGTGACACTGCGAGCAGTTGATCCGGAACAATTCTCCGCCCCGGGCCAGATCGGCGTCGTCCAACTGTTGCTCGACGTTGTCTGGCACCACCGGGCCTCCGCCGATCTCCTGGATGTAGGCCGCCAGCTGACGGACCTCCTCGTCGCTGTACTGCGGTGGCTTGCGCAACGCCTGCGCCTCCTGCCGCGCCAGTGGCATCCGCCCGGTACCGACCTGAAACTCGACCGACGCCGCGCCCACCCCCACCAGGCTGGGCCCGCGCCCCTCGACACCACCGGCGCTGCGCCCGTGGCAGGTGATGCAACCGACGTTGAACAACGCCTCACCCTGCGCGGCGGCGCCGCTGAACCGAGGCTCCTCCTGCGCTCGCGCGGCGGGCGCGAAAGTCGCGTACACCCCGCCGGCCAGCACCAACGCGGTCAACAGCCGGGCTGTGGCTCCGAGACGCCGACGGGCCCTGCTCATCGAACGTACGACGATCCGGCTGCTCGGCCTTTGCCGGCCGGATCGGCCCCGACGATCAGTCGCCACGCCGTCTCCCGTGTCCGAGGGTGAGCCGGGGCAGCGACGGACCTGCCGATCATCGTGTGGGCAGGACCGGCCCCAACGCAGACTAAGAAGTCAGCAGCGGGTGTGCGCCCGTTTCGGTCATTCCGTCATCCCAGGCGTTTCAGTACCGGTCGTTGAGGATCTCCTTCATCTGGTTGATCTCCTCCTGTTGCGACCGGACGATCTGGTCGCACAGTCGTACGATCTCGGGGTCGGTGACCTGGGACTCCTGGCACACGAGGATGGCCCGGGAATGATGGGGGATCATGGATTTGAGGAAGGCTTCGTTGCCTACGAACGGCTCCGTACGCACGGCCGCGAATCCGCCCACGAAAAGCACGCCCAGCGCGATGTAGAGAGCGATGTTGAGACGTCTGACGGCGAACATCTGGTGCATGACGCCCATCATGATGAGCCCCATGGCGGCCACCATGATCAGCGACATGTAGAAGTTGCTGAGGTTCAGGTAGAAATCCGACCAGCCGCGAATCTGGGACAGCGTCAGGACGAACATGACCGCCAGGCTGATCACTAGGACCAGCCCGAACCGAACGTAGTTCTGCTTCATTTTCCCTCCGCCAGCCGGTCGGGCAGTTTCACCCACTATCTGGTGGTAAGCAACCATACGCGCTTACGGGCGGGCTGGTCCGGCCGCCGAGCAAGCTGGACCGGACGGTCGACGGTCACGCCCGGCGGACGTGGGCCGAGCGGATCCAGCGGTGATAGGCGGCGACGTCGACGTTGCTGCCGCAGACGATGATGGCGACGTGCCGGCCGGCGAACCGGTCAGGATCTTCGAGGATCGCGGCGACGCCGAGCGCGGCTGACGGTTCGGCGACCAGGCCGGCCTGGTCGAGAAGCATCCGCATACCGGCGATGATCGAGGTTTCCTGGACGAGGATGGCGTCGTCGGCGACCAGGAGCAGGTCGTCCAGGACGGCCGGGATGGGTCGCCGGCCGGCGACGCCGTCGGCGATCGTGTTTATCGATTCGGTGGTCACGACCGCCCGCTGGTGCCAGGAGCGGGTCATCGCCGGTGCGCCCAGCGGCTGGACGCAGAGAACCTCGACATGGGGGGCCTGTTCCTTCAGGACGTGCCCCACTCCCGTGGCCAGCGCGCCACCGCCGAGCGCGATCAGCACAGCGTCGAAGGACGGCGCGGTGTCCACCAGTTCCAGACCGATGGTTCCCGCACCGTCGCAGGTCTCGATGTCCAGGCTGTCTTCGAGGAGCCGGATGCCGCGCTGCTGGGCGATGGCTGCCGCCCGGTCGCGGGCCAGCTCGTGGTCGCCGTCGACCAACTCCAGCCTGGCGCCCAGGGCCCGGATGCGATCGAGCTTGGCGACGGTCGCCCGGCGGGTGGCCACGACGGTGACGTCGAGTCCTCGACCGCGACCGGACCAGGCGAGGGCCTGGCCGAGGTTGCCCGCGCTGGCGCACACCACCGCGTGTTGTCCGTCGTCTGCGAGCTGACTCGCGACCAGTTCGGTGCCGCGGGCCTTGAAGCTGCGGACCGGGTTCGCTGTTTCGAGCTTGATGCTCACGGCACACCCGAGTGCGGACTCCAACGGCTCGCATCGGTACAGCGGAGTGTCGAGGAAGACCGGGTCGATGGTCCGGCGGGCCGCCCGGATCCGGGCGGTGTCCAGGCGGGTCTTCGGCACGACCGATCAGCGTAGCGGCGGCCGGCCGCCGCGTGGGGGCACTCGGGTGCCGGATTTCTTTCACGGTTCTGTCAGGCAGCGGTATCGGGCCGACGGGTCCGGCAGAGTGGCGGACGCTGGCCTTTACCTGTGTGGAGGGTGGGCGTTGACCTTGACGCGTCACGGAACGGACGACTCGACCAGGGATCGGCAGGCGGACGGACCAGTGATCCGTGTGCACGACCTGGCGAAGACGTATCCCATGCCGGGTGGTGAGTTTCCCGCGCTGACCGGGGTGGACATCTCGGTGGAAGCCGGCGAGTTCGTCGCGGTGGTAGGTCGATCGGGCAGCGGCAAGACGACACTGTTGAATCTGCTCGCCGGAATCGACCGGCCGACCGCCGGGCAGATCAGGGTGGCCGGAATCGCCCTGCACGAGGTACCCGAGGCCCGGTTGGCAGCCTGGCGGGGGCGCGCGGTCGGGTTGGTGTTCCAGTTCTTCCAGTTGCTGCCGACGCTTACCGTCGCGGAGAACGTGATGCTGCCGATGGACTTCTGCGGCACGGTACCGGCGCGCCGCCGCCGGCCGCTCGCGCTGGAGCTGTTGAGCCGCGTCGGCATCGCCGACCACGCCGACAAGGTGCCGGCCGGGTTGTCCGGCGGGCAGCAGCAGCGGGCCGCGATCGCCCGGGCTCTGGCCAACGATCCGCCGGTCATCCTGGCCGACGAACCGACAGGCAATCTCGACAGCTCCACCGCCGAAGCCGTGCTCGGACTGTTCCGGGATCTGGCTCGCGCCGGCAAGGCCGTCGTCATGGTCACCCACGAGCGCGACCTTTCCGGGTACGCCGACCGTCTGGTCACGCTCGTCGACGGACGGGTGGCGGAGGACGTGGCGGTCTCAGCGTGATGCGGCCACGCACGGTCAAGATGTGGCGGGACCTGTCCGCTGCTCGGGGCCGGGTAGCGGTCATGATTCTGGCGATCACGGTGGCGATGTCCGGTGTGGGTGCGCTGCTCATCGCCCGTACGGTGATCGTCCGTGAGGCCGAGGCGGTCTATGCCGGCACCAACCCGGCGAGCGCGACTCTGGAGGTCGAAGGCGGCGTCGATGCCGCCCTGCTCGCCCAGGTTCGCGCCCGACCCGGTGTCACGGACGCCGTGGCGCGTCAGACCGTCCTGACCCGGGTCCGGGTCGGTGACCAGTGGCGTCGCATGCTGCTGTTCGTCATCGCGCCGGACGATCCGATGCGGGTGGCGAAGCTGCGCATGGAGTCCGGTGCCTGGCCGCCAGCCGACGGTGAACTGCTCATGGAACGTACCGCGGGGCCGGTCCTGGACGCGGCAGTCGGCGACCGCCTGGCGGTTGCCGGACCCTCCGGCGCGACGACGGAGGTGCGGATCGCCGGCACCGTGTACGACGCCGCGTTGGCCCCGGCCGGGCAGGAGAGCGTCGGCTACGGCTACCTCACCCCGGCTGGGCTGGCTCGTCTCGGTTTCACCGCTTCGGCCGACGAGCTGCGTATCGTCACTGCCGAACGGGACGAGGCAACTGTGGCGGCGACCGCGACCGGCGTCGCGGCATGGCTGACCAACCAGGGCCGCGAGGTGCATCTGATCCAGGTACCTCCGTACCAGCATCCGCACCACAGCCAGTCCGAGACGATCACCGGCATGTTCCTGGCCTTCGCCATCGCGGCCCTGGTTCTCGCCGGAGTCCTGGTGGCGGCGACACTCGGCGCGATGCTGGCGGCACAGACCCGTCAGATCGGCATCATGAAGACCGTCGGCGCCACCACCGGCCAACTGCTGCGGGTCTACCTGGGGGCGGTTGCCGCGATCGCCGCGACCGCCACCGTGCTGGCCGTCGTCCCGGCACTGCTGGCCGGTTACGGGCTGACCGGGCTGGTGGCCGAGATGCTCAACGTCGAGATCACCAACCGGGCGACGCCGTGGTGGGCACCGGCGGCGTTCTTTGCCGTCGGACTCGTGGTGCCGCTGGCGGTCGCGCTCGTACCGCTCGTCCGGGCGGCCCGGATCACCGTACGGTCCGCACTCGACGAGCATGGCGCCGGGACGAGAGTGGGAACTCGGCGCGGCGACCGGTGGCTGACCCGGCTGCGCGGTGGCCGGCTCAGCGCCCTCGCCCTGCGTAATCTGCTGCGCCGCCGAGGCCGGCTGGCGCTGACCCTGGCACTGCTGGCCGCGGGCGGGGCGATGTTCACCAGCGGGCTCAACAGTTCTGCCGCCTGGCGGAGCTGGGTCGACGACGGCATGGCCCGCCGTGCGTACGACGCGCAACTGCGGCTCGCCGCACCGGCGTCGGTCGACACCATCACCAGGGCCGCGAGCGTCGTCGACGGCGTGATCGCGGTCGAACCGTTCGTGTCACTACCGGCGACTCCGGCCAGCGCGGACGGGCAGATCGAGGTGGAGCGCACCTACCCCGACGACGGACACGGCCGGTTCCTGCTCGCCGCGCTGCCGGTGCCCACCCGCATGGTGGACTTCGAGGTCACCGCCGGTCGCTGGCTACAGGCAGCAGACACCGACGGCGTCGTGCTGAACCAGAGCGCCGTGTCTCGGCTCGGCGATCCGCGCGTCGGCGACGAGGTGCACCTGGCCGTCGACGGAGTGGTCGGGCGGTGGCGGCTCGTCGGCACTGTCGCGGAGGCCGGCGGACCCGCCACGGCGTACACGAGCCCGCAGAGCGTCACCCGGTTCGTGGACCCGGGGACCGCCAACATGCTGCACATCGTCACCGCCGGAGACACCGCGGCGGTCACCGGCGCGGTGGAAGGGGCGCTCACCAGCGCGGGGCTGACGGTCGGCGAGTCGATGCTCACCGAGGACCTGCGCACGGCGATCGACGAGCACGTGGCCATCTTCATCGGCACCCTGCTCGCACTCGCCGCGCTGATGGCGGCCGTCGGCATCCTCGGGCTGGCCGCCACGATGAGCATCACCGTCACCCAACGCACCCGCGAGTACGGCATCATGCAGGCCATCGGTGCCCGTCCCACAGTCATCCGCCGCATGGTCGTCCTCGAAGGCACTGTCACCGGTCTGCTCGGCTCGCTCGTGGCCATCTCCCTTGGAGTGCCGCTGTCCATCCTGGTGGGCGAACTGCTCGGCCGGATCTCCTTCGGGCTGCCGTTGCCGCTGCGACTCTCACCGGGCGGACTCGTCGGCTGGCTGTTGCTCTCCATCGTTGCAGCGGCCGCCGCGTCGCTGGTCGCGGCGCACCGAGCGGCTCGGCTCACCGTGCGGGAGACGCTCACCTACCAGTGAACCGGTGCCGGACCGGCGAAGGCACTATCGTGCTGGCGTGCAGATCCGTTTCGACGTACCCGCCGATCCCGCCTATCCGGGCCGGGTGGCCGCTGCGCTCAGCGGTGCTCAGGCGCGGAGGTACCGCCTGATCGGCGCGGTGCTGGTGGCGGTCGGTGTGATTGGTTTTGTCGTCTCGCGGGGGTTCGGGTGGGGCGCGCAGACGCTGTCGGTGTGGATGACGCTGGGTTTGGGTGGTCTGCTGGCGATGCTGTACTGGCCGTGGCTGCGGTGGCGGGCCCGCCGTCGCTCCAGCGGCTATGCCGTCGAGGGCGGTTACGACATCACCGATGACAACATCATGATGCGCAGTGGGTCGGAGTCCGGCGGCATCGCCTGGGACGGGGTGACCCAGGTGCGGGCCACCCCTGAGTTCTGGATCGTGTACGTGGGGCGGATGCCGGCGACGGTGATCCCGCGCCGCCTGATGTCCGCCGAGGACGCGGAGACACTGCGCGCCTACATGGCCGGACGTGGGCTGCTTCGGACGTGACCTGATCTGTGGGGTCGCGGGCGACCGGGCCGGGTGGCCGCCCGGGGCGCGCGCCATCTCCGCACGCCCCGGGCAGGTTCAGCACTGTCAGGGGGTGAGCACGACCGTGGAGATGCTGCGGGCGCCGACGTTGACGGAGACCTGCCCGCCGTTGACGGTCACCGGCTGACTGGCCGCGTTGGCGTTCTGCGAGGTCAGGTAGTGCTCGGCCCGGGAGACGTTCTGCGGCACCTGGATCACCGCATTGTTGACCGCGCTGGTCGAGCGGTTCAGGATCACCAGCGTGGTCTTTCCACCACCGGTGTAGGCGGTGACCTCCAGCGGCGCGGCCTTGCTGCTCTTCGTGAGGGCGACCCGCTGGTAGCCGGGACGGACGTACTTGGCGTACTGCGAGAAGGCGTACCCGCGCTTGAGCGGGGCACCGGCGGTGGTGCCGAACGCGGACTCGCCGTCGCCGATGAAGGAGTAGTAGCGCTTGCCGTACCACCACACGTAGGCGGACCAGTTGGCTTCCATCGACCTGTGCACCGTACGCATGATGTCGTCGAGGGTCTCGTTCCAGACCGTCTGGTTACTGGGGTTGCCCCAGATGTTGGAACCGTTGCCGTCGGCCTCGTGCAGGTTCCACTCGGTCATCCACACCGGCTTGTTGTGCTGGTCGGCCAGGGGGTAGGAGCGCAGCCGACCGGACGCTTCGGTGCCGTACAGGTGGCCACCGATGTAGCCGATGTTGTTGCGGGCGGTCGCGTCGTTGAGGGTCGGATCGGTGTAGGTGTAGTTCAGGTTCACCGCCTCAGCGACCATCAGCCTGGTGTTCTGCACCCGCGTCCCGTGGTCGCGTACGAAGTTGCGCAGCTCGGTGCCGCTCCAGTCCATCGAGTCGTAGTCGGGGTGCCAGTCCGGCTCGTTCTGCACCGAGGTGACGTCGATCGTGATGCCCTGGTTGCGCATCGACTGGACGTAGCTGTTCAGATGGTTCGCGTAGTCGTCGTAGTAGTCGGTTCTCAGCTTGCCGCCGTTGGTCCGGCTGTTGTTCGTCTTCCATGCCGCCGGTGCGGTCCACGGCGAGGCGAGGATCTTCACATCGGATCCGTACGACTTGGCTGTCCGCAAGGCGTTCACGTGGACCGGCCACTCGCCGGACTCCGGCGAGATGCCGGTACGGACGATCGACAGGCCCAGCTGGTTGGGGCCCAACCCGACAAGCGTCTGGGTCTCGGCCGTCGACCAGGTGCCGTTGCCCCAGATCGAGGTGGCGGCCCCGAATCCGTCGATCGTCTGGTGGCGGGTGGCGGTGTTTACCGTGATGTCCGCCGGCCCGGTCGGCGGCGGCGTGGTCGGCGACGGCGGTGGGGTGGTGGTGGGTGGC